>JAFDXH010000136.1 GCA_018268075.1 Bacteroidota bacterium
AAATCAGTTTTAAAAAATAGCTCTTCTGCAACCAATTTTGTAGCCGAGGCAAAAAAAGTAGCACCAAACAAGCAGCGCCATATTGCTAATAAGAATCTGATTGAAAGAAATCAACCTCAGCAATATGAGCCTGCCCCCAAAAATATAATTACAGAAAATACAACAACGATTGGCCCCCCAAAAAGCAGCTTTACTTTGTATCCCCATCTGGCAGTACCTAACTATACCCTGCAAAATTTTTTAAAAGTCCCTGAAATTACTAGCACCACTATCGCTGCTACCCCATTCTGGGTAAATCATGCACAACTGGTTTTGCCAAAAGAAAAATCTACCCCCAAACACAATTCTTATTGGGCTATATCGCCCGTTTTTTTAAAGGTATGGAAGAGCTATCGAATACAAAATGGTGATGTGCCAGCACCTGCTACTAACCCAGATGAAAAAGATGACATTGACAATCAGGAAAAAGAAATTTCATCCTTTTCCGTTGGAGCTTATATTTCCCGTCAATTTGCTGGTAGATTGGGCATAGAATCAGGGGTATTTTTTTCCCATACTACTTTAGAAGTTGCACCACAATACATTTATGCTTCCCGGCAAAATAATGGCACCACAGATTATGTTTACAAAACATCTTCAGGATACACATATATAAACCCGGGTTTTGGAGTTCCGCCTGCTACTGGAGATAGCCTTCATACAGATGAATCGAGCCTCGACAATTATATTATTTCGATACCGCTGGCCCTTTCTTACCGGATTCAAAAAAATAAATGGACAATAACTCCTGCAGTTGGCGCTACAGCAAATTTTCAGATAAGCAATAAGATTACTACAGAGGTAACTGACTCCTACAACAATGAAACGGTTACTATTTCTAAACTTAATGGAGCGAAACCTTTCTATGCGGGCCTCATAATAAATGCAAATTTGCAATATGCAATCAGCAATAGATTTTCTGTAAGCTTATGGCCTGTTTTTAAATATGCCCTTACTCCTACTACAGAAAAATATGTGATCAGCACCTACCCGTACAGTTTTGGAATTGGTGGTGGAATTACTTTAAAATTTTAAACATACCCAACTCTTTTTGATATCCCTGTTGTCTTAGTACAAAGAATTTTAGTAATTAATGCTCAATTAAGATTTTTATCAGTGCCAAATGAATACAAACCCTTTAATTTAATGGAAGCGATTGTGCTTGCCGCGTTTTACCTTTTTATTTTAGGCATTATTATGTCTTCATGCGCCAAAGAGCACAAGAGCGATAAAGAGGAAAGGGATTGCCCCATAATAGCAGCCAGCACTATTCCAAAAATTGTGAAAGACTCTTTTGCTCTAAAATATCTGGCCATGAGTGCGATTACCTGGTACCAAAAAGATAGCATTGGCCATTGTGCCTATTTTATCCGGCCGGTAACCCAAAAAGTACTTGCAGAATTTAACCCGGCAGGCCATTTTATTTCAGAAGATCATAGTTCAGATCACGAAAGCCTATCAAATGATATGTTTTAAATAAAGGGCACACAAGCATGTGAATGCGAAATACCTGTGTGGTTGTGAATAAAACCGAAAGCAAAAACACGTTGATTCTTTATCCTAATTAAAAAAAAATAGTAGATAGAGGAATAAAAAAAATAGATGAAAAGAGGATTAAATTACATTAAGAAAATAATTTGTGTTTTTGCCATTTTAATATTTGCCATCGAGGCTTCCTATTGCCAAAATAGTTATTTCATTTCAGGAAAAGTAATGGAAACCGGTACAGACAAACCCATGGCTAATGCTACGGTGCACCTAAAGGGTTCCAACTTTAGTGCCCTGACTAAAATGGATGGAACCTTTAAAATACATACTGACAAGATTTACGATAGCCTTACCATTACTAGTGTAGGCTTTAATACTGTTACTTTAGCGCTTGCCCCCAATCATACCACCGGCATAGAAATAAAAATGCAAAGCAAAGCAGATCAATTGCAAACCGTAGTAATAGGCATTTCTAAAAAGCCTGCGAAATCCTTTATGCAAAAGGTAATAGACCAAAAAAATAATAATAACCCTGCTAGGTTTCGAAGCTACAGCTATCAGCGCTATACCAGAAATGAATTAGACATTGATAATATAGATTTTGAAAAATCTAAAGGGTCTGGGCTAAAAAGCCTGATGCTAAAGACCTATTCCGGCTTTGACACCACTGCCAAAGAAAATAAATCGCTGCCGGTATATTTTGATGAAACCCTTGCCAATGTTTATCATTCTGTTTCTCCAAACATCAATGATGAAAATATCCTTGCAAAAAAAACGCTTGGGCTAAAAACAGATTATCTCTTCAGTAGGCTCGATAAATTTTATTTTCATTTTAATATTTATAACGACTGGCTTCCTATTTTTAGCCAGACTTATGTAAGCCCGCTCAATTCCAATGCATTTAGTTACTACAAATTTTTTGAGGGCGACTCTACAGTGGAAGAGGGAGAAACAATACAACAAATAAGATTTACTCCTATTCGCTCTTACGAAAAAGCATTTGAAGGATTACTCTACATAAATAAAAATTCATTGGCCGTTGAGAATGTGATAATGCACCTGGATAAAACAACAGATCTAAATTTTATTAAAAACATTACTTATAGTGAAGACTACAGTAAGGTGTATGACAGCGCCTCAGACAAGATGGTGTATATGCCTTATAAATATACTTCTGAAGTAAAGTTTGAAAATGGGCTTGACCTCTTAGGCATACCGGCACCGGAAAATAAAAAAGCTGTAAAATTTATATTCCGCAATACCACCGTTACCGCCAAATTGAATCTGAATACCGGTGAACCTTCTGTGGTAATAGGAAGCCAGATCCGCAAAGAAAAAACCGCAAACTGGGATAAACCCGATGAGTATTGGGATAAGGCAAGGCCCGACCCACTGACAGACCACGAAAAGAATATTTACAGCATGGTAGATTCGTTAAAGCAAAATGCCCGTTTTCAGCGAGATGTAAAAATTGTTGCTTTTGCCGGCACCGGCTATTGGGATTTTGGTAATTCTTTTCGCATAGGCCCATACTCTTCTTTTCTTAGCCGTAACTCTATTGAAGGCTGGCGGTTCAGGCTCGGATTCTGGACCATGCCGGGCATCAGTAAAAAATTAAATTTTTATGGCTATGGCGCTTATGGTACCAAGGATCAGAAAATAAAAGGAATGCTCGGAGTGAAATATGTATGGGATGCTGCCCGCTGGACTAAAACTTCCTTTTCTTATGGCAGCGATTACGATTTTATAATAGATCATGATGATGAGCTGGATAAGGACAATATTATCAATACTTTACTTAGAAAACACATTCCATTTACCCGCACACACGTAAAGGAATATTTGCTAAAACATGAGCAATACCTTAACAATAACTGGATGGGAAAATTAGCGCTTGATTATAAAGAGTTAGATCCGGTTTTTGATTTTAAATACCGCCCCATCAATCCTGCTATTGACAAGCCCTATGATAGTGTATTTTTAAAAAAATTACCTGTAGCGGAAGCGCGCATTGGCTTCCGATATGCACATCATGAAAGTGTAAAAATTTTGAATTATGATAGAATTCCTTTAGTTACTTATTCCCCCATTCTTACCTTTAATTACGCCTATGGCTTAGAGTTTAGCAAGGCAGAATTTACATTCCATAAAGTGAGTGCTTCTATCGAACAAAAACTTAGGCTACCTCCCAAAAGTATGTTGTATTATAAATTAGAGGTAGGCAAAGTATTTGGCACCTTACCTTATCTGCTATTAAATATCCCTGCGGGAAATGAATATTATGTAGCCAGCAAATATCAATTTAATACCATGTCTCCTTACGAATTTGCAGCAGATCGTTATGTAAGCCTGCATACAAGGTTTTACCTGGGCGGAGTACTATTCGACAAAATACCCCTGCTTCGTAAACTTGGATGGCGCGAAAGGTTTTCATTCAATAGCTATTGGGGCGATATGACTCAGGCAAATATTGCATACAATAAAGGTTCTAATTTTAATTTAATCAACAAGGCACCCTTTATGGAAGCAAGCGCCGGTATCGAAAATATTTTTCATGTGCTGTCTATAGAATATTACAAGCGGTTGAACTATTTAAATAACCCGTATGCAATAAAGGATGGAATCTATTTGGGCATCACCTTGTCGTTGTAACTATGAAAATTGAACTTATTTTTCCATTTAAAATGGAGCATTATTCGTCTTGTTTTTCAAAAAAAATCTATGTTTGGTTTAAAAATAAACCGGCTGGGCTAAAAAAAAATTAATAAATGAATCGGTTTGAGATTATACTAAATAAAGATGGCCATAGCCTTCAATTACTTGCTTTTATTTTACTTTTCATGGTATCATGGAATATTGAAAGAATTGCCGGTATCTTTTTTAACCATAAAAAATGGAAACACGCTTTTTTAAATGCGCCATTTATTCTGACTAACGTACCTGGGCAGTTGATACTCGGTTTTGCATTTATAAAAGTAATATCCTGGACAGGGCTCAATCATTTTGGATTATTATACCTACTCCCTTCTTCAGTAGGGTTGTTGCCGGCCTTTTTATTTGTATTTGTGCTACTCGATATGGGCGAGTATGTGTATCACATAATCATGCATAAGTTGCCCAGGTTCTGGAGTTTTCATGTAATCCACCATAGCGATGAAGTAGTAGATGTAACCACCACCCTTAGAGAACATCCGGGAGAAAATTTAATCAGGTTGTCCTTCACACTTTTTTGGGTATTCCTAACAGGGTGCCCCTTTTGGATGCTCATGCTCAGGCAGATTATTCAGGCTGTAACCACCTTGTTTGCACACATAAATTATCGCTTACCAGATAGGGCCGATAAATACATAAGCTTTTTGTTCATTACTCCCAATCTGCATCAGGTGCATCATCATTACCAACAACCATTTACAGATTGCAACTATGGCGATGTATTAAGTATTTGGGATAGAATCTTTGGCACCTTTCAGCGATTACCCCAAGAGCAACTCAGGTTTGGTGTAGATTCTGTAATGAATACCGGTGTCACCGATAATTTTGCTTCGCTTTTTAAGTATCCGTTTAAAAAGGGAAGGGGCACAACGGATACGGATAAACGAAATAACATATAAATATTTTACTTCGAAAAAGAGGAATATTTTAATCTATAAGTATATGTGTGAACAAAAAATACTAGGTTGCAGCACTCTTCTGAAAATAATTTTATGACTTACAAATTCAGCAAGCCATCAATCGCTTGTTTTAATTTAGGTGAATCCGGCATATCTGCTTTATAAATCAGCAGTTTCCCCTCGGGGCTATAAATAAGATAATGGGGGATGCCGGATACATTCAGTTTTTTGGCGAATTCTGAATTTTGATCAAGAAGTTGGTGGCCATCCAATTTCAGTTCCAGCATTTTTTTCAACCAACTTTCTTTACTGGCGTCTATTGATATAGCAATAAAAACAATATTTTTTCCTTCGTAATTTTTTTCAAGTTGCTTTACATAAGGGGTCATTTTAATGCAAGGTACACACCATGAAGCCCAAAGGTCAATGAAAATATATCGGCCTCTGAACTGATCCAGCGTAACATTATTCCCCTCTTTATCTACCAGCACCACAGGTGGTATATCGGCGCCTTTGATTGTATATTTCAGATTAGAAAAAGCATCTTTTACAACAGTTGCCATGTTGGTATCTTCAATTTTATCAGCCAGTTTAAAAAATGCCTCCTTATCCTTTTCAAAATTTTCTGTTGCCTTGTACCTCATTACATAATTGTTGAGTAAGGATTGGATGGTTTGATTATTTATCCTTTTATCAAACCCCTGCTCTTTAAGGATTTGAATCTGTTTTTCAATTTGCTCTAAAGATTTATTAGAAGCATAAGGCGCCATTCCAATTTTCAAATTTAAATAACCAATCAGATTTTGAATGGAGGCCGAGAATGAAAGGATGAAAGGGTTTTTGTATTTGGGTAATATTTTTGCGGCAAGCATTAAATACTCGCTTGTGTATTGTTTTTCACTAATAAAAAGTTTTGCATATTGATAAAGTCCCGACTGAAAGGATTGGGCAGCCATTGCATCAATGTATTTTTTTACAGGAGAAGCCAATTTTTTTTGGGCAAGCAAAGAGTCAGACGCTTTATAAAAGCTATCTAAATAAGCCTTGGCCTGCATTGCATTAGATGGGGGATTATAAAAACTATTCCGCATTAATTGATTAATCCGCTCTTGCATCATTACTAAAGAGCGCGTGCTGGGGTCTTTTATAACTGCAAAACGACAGTGAATGGATGCTGATTCCTCTTGAAAAAAATAAAGTTTTAAATTGCTCTGAGGAGTAAGATAAATTGTGGCGCTATAGGGCGACTTGTTCGCTTCATCTCCAACAATGATGTACAGACTGAAAAGTCCGGGCTTCTTTATCTTCAATTCCATAGAAAAGCGCTTACTATCCAATAGCGTGGCTTTCTCTTCCAATGGCGCAAGGGTAGCGGATAATGGGAGTATCTCTTTAATTAAAACGCTGATATTTTTATTGTGATCCAATTCAAATATTCCTTCAATTCTTGCATCGGCATGAGATGTGTACCACCCGCCCAACATCAGGCATATCACAAAAATTTTTTTTAATATCGGCTGCATCAATTTCGTTTTAATAATCAGAAAAAATAGCAATCCCCGCTTGCTATTCATAAAAAACAACGCAGCCTGAGTCAATATTCCTCAGGCTGGCTGCTTTAAAAAATTAGATGATACTCTTATCTTGGATTCTGTACAATATTCCCATTGAGCGATAAAACCTTTGCAGGGATCGGAAGCACAAAACGGGGATCTCCAGGCACAAGGGTTTTACTGCCATGTGTTACACTAATATTTTTTCCCTCAAGATTTAGTCGTTTTATATCCGCCAGGCGCAAACCTGTATATGCCAGCTCAATGCGCCTTTCATTTAGTACCAGAGTTAAGGCATCTTCCGGAGTAGATGCTGTAAGATCGCTATAGGTAGCAGGGGTAAAACGTTTCTTTCTTAATGTATTCAAATCACCTACTGCAGCTTGAGTATTTTTAAGCCTTGCCTGAGCCTCGGCTCTTGTCAATAGAAGTTCTGCTGTAGTGATACCACCATGGTTGTAATCATATACTGCTTTGTTTTCTATAATTCCCGGAAATGGCAAAATGGTGCTATACCAGTCTTTAGCAGTAGTGCCAAACTCCTGCCGAAGATCACCATTGGTAAATAAATCACTTTGATTCTTCGCCATCAAAAAAACAAAACTAAAGCCACCAGCTAAATTCAGGTATTTATTGAATACGATGTCTTTTTTATCAGTTGTTACAGAAGGATAACCGGTTAAAGCCGACGAGGCTTTATTAGCAGGGTCTACCCACGCAAAGGTGTTGTAGTCATAGATATAGTTACTAAGCTGAAATGCCTTGTTTGAATAATCGTATGCCTTTTGCCAATTGCTCAGATACAAATACATTCTCGCCAATACTCCATAAGCCGAGCCTTTATTGGGTCTGTAGGTATAGGTAGATGTTTCAGGCAGCAAATCAACAGCGTCGAACAAATCCTTTTCCACTTGGGTATAAACGTCTTTTACAGATGACCGAGGAAGCAGCGCATTGATGTCTGGCTTCAAGGGCATGGGTACTCCCAGATCTGTAGCGGCAGTAGCACTATTATAAAATTTAGCGTATTCATTTATT
The DNA here is from genome assembly GCA_018268075.1 of Bacteroidota bacterium. Taxonomy (GTDB): domain Bacteria; phylum Bacteroidota; class Bacteroidia; order Chitinophagales; family Chitinophagaceae; genus Ginsengibacter. The sequence goes on from JAFDXH010000136.1 coordinate 7,730, forward strand.
AGCGCTAAATAAGTATATGCCCTGTGAACAAGAGCCTCTCCTTTAATCCGGTTTTTTGTTGAAATATCTTTCTCGGTGTTGGTTTCAAGGCCTTTTAGAATAGAGTTGCAAATGTAAATAGTACGGTAAGCAATCGTCCAGTCCGGATCGTCTTCATTTACTTCATACAAGTCGTTTTCAAAATCATAAGCCCTCACAGCACCTTTACCGGGATAGCTGTTGGCACTTGCTCTAAAGGCATCCGGAAGCACTACCTCATCGGTAACAAATGCCGTGTTATTTGATGTTCTGGTAATTTCTAAAGGAGCAGAAAGCAATGCCTGAAAATCCGCCAATGTTGTTGGAATGGCCACACCTTTAGGCTCTACATCCAGAAATTTATTGCAGGATGATAGCACCATTAGAAGTACCGGCACCAGAGCGATGTATAATATTTTTGTTTTCATTTTTTATCTTTTTATTGTTTTCAGCAACATGGATTTACTCCTGAAGCTTTTATTTTTTAGTAATGTTCATGAACGATCGTTTTGCCCTTAATAATCATGCCTGTTGGCAAGTTTTTATTAAAGTTGATTTCATGTTTTAATATTTTGATATTCCTTTTTTTAATATTGATTATTAAGAATATTGTCAAGGCTAAAAATTAAGATTCAAAGACAATACAAAACTTTTTACAGGAGGGAAATTGAAGGATCCACTCCTTAGGTTATAATAATCAGGATCAATATTATTCTTGTTGGCTGTCCATAAAAACAGATTGGTACCTTGAGCAGCAAGCTGCACATCTGAAAAAATATTTTTCAGGTATTTGGGAGGTACGCGATAGGACAAGGTAAGCGTGCGCAGCCTCACGTATGAAGCGCTGGCCACATATATGTCGGCATTGCGGTAGTAGGTATTCCATTTGTTGCTACCTGTACTATTATTATATGCTCTCGGTATATTCGTCTTTGCTTCGTCGCCGGGCTGTTGCCATCTTTGCGCAATGGTATTCAATTCAGAGCCATACAAATTCATTCTGGGCGAAGGCAGGCGCAACACATTTCCCATTTCATAAGTAAACTGTGGTATAAAAGAGAATCCTTTGTATTGCAAGGTGAACATTACTCCACCATAGTAAGGCGGCGTTAATGTACCGGCATACGTTAGTCCATTTACATCGGTCATCTCTGCTGAAGCCCAGCTTACTATGTCACCTTTGGCATTGTATATCTGGGGTTCGCCTTTGGCTGAAAGCCCTGCCCATCTGTAACTATACATATAGCTGAGTGGTTTACCTTCCACAGGGCTAGAGCCTGTAATATAGGTATTGGCTGTAATGCTCGGCATCAATACATTGATCACTTTATTATTATTGTACCCGAAGCTAACATCAATATCCAATCCTACTTTTCTCTTAATCACTTTGGCACTCAAACTCATATCTATACCGCTGTTTAGCATTTTAGCCGTATTTTTTTCAGCTCTTAAAAATCCGGTGGTAGGATCAAGAATGCTGTTGCCCAGCAAGTCGTAACTTTTTTTAGAATAGTAATCTACTGATCCGGAAAGCCTGTTGTTCAGCACGGAAAAATCAACTCCAAAATTGACGATAGCTGTTTTTTCAGGTCGCAATTGTTGGTTTTCAGGATTAGAATAGGTAAGCATATTTTCCTGAGTGCTAAAACTCTTGCCGGCATTAGCAATTGGGTAGGGGCTCGAATTGCCAATGTTTCCATTAATACCATAAGTAGCACGCACTATCAGGCGATCTACAAATTCAATCTTGCGCATAAATTCTTCACCGGAAATTTTCCAGCTTGCCCCGGCACTCCAGATAGGATTGTACCTGTACTTAGGGTCAGTTCCGAATAAATTGGACTGATCAATTCTTGCACTTCCTGAAAGTGTATAACGATCTTTATAAGTATATGCACCATTAGCAAAAACAGAGAAAAAGCGCCTGTCTCTTTCATAAAAAGCCGGCGACCAAGTATAAGTTTGATAGTCACCCTTGTAGTTAGGTGTATAATTAGATAGTGATAGCAAATCCATATTATCAACCGTAAGCGTTTGTGCATTGTAGTTATAATAGCGCTCTGCATTTCCTTTATTGGCAATCTTTCTCACCTCTGTACCGGCTACTGCGGTTACTCTGCTTTGTTTTCCGAAGGTTTTGTCGAGCGAAACTACATTTCTGAAAGTCCATCCGTTAAACTGATCTTTTGTTTTATCCAGTATAGGCCCTACCGGAAATTTATTTACATACACACCTTTTGTGGCATCAAATACTCTCCAGTTGTTTGCCAGGTTACGCACATAATAGGTGTTTAAATTCTGTAGATTATCTGTATTGGTAAAGCCCAGTTCATTCAGGAACTTTGAACTAAATACGATTCCTTTGGCAATTTCATAATCAAGCCCCAGATTAAAACGGGCTTCAAACCTGTTCATTTTGTTGTTACTGTTGTCCAGTTCTTGCTTGGGGTTATAATCCCAGTTTAAATAGCCCTTGTCGTAATATCCTTGCTTCAGGTGTTCCGGTATGGTTCCATATTGTGATAAGTAATTTCCGTTTGCATCTAAAAACATATTGTAAGGACGGCCCAGCGTATAATCGTAAGAAGGACTGATTTTAGATCTGTCAAAAGTTGAATTTACTCCAAACGTCAAAGACACCTTAGGCAATACCTTCAGGGTATTTTTAATATTTAATATAATGTCATCGCTTTGATTGCCAATGGCAGTAGGTGCTTGTTTGGTGTAAAGAGCTGAGACGTAATATTTATAAGCCTGGCTACCACCACGCAGCGATAAATTGTATTGGTTTTGAAATGCATTCCTGTAAAATAAATCCTGCTGAGAAAGATTATTTAATTGTTTCAAATCATTTATTCCTGATTGCACTTGTGCATCTGTCAATAGCCCTTTATATTTTTTATAAAAAAGTTCTCCTACACGGGAATAACTAACAGAATTTGCATTAGCAGGATTAAACCAACCTCTATTAATCGTTTCCACCTCAAAGTCTATATAATCAGAGGTATTGGCCATTTGATAATAAGAGAAGTCCGGCTTATCGCTAAAACTAAAATTGGTGGTAAAATCTATTTGTGCTTTACCATTTGTATTACCGCCACTTTTTGTTTTGATAACCACTACACCATTAGAGGCCCTGACACCCCAAATAGAAGCTGCAGCTGCATCTTTCAGTATGGTAATGTCTTGTATATCGTTGGGGTTAATGGTATAATTTCCACTTTCAATCGGAAAGCCATCTACCACTATCAATGGCCGTGTATCTGCCTTTATTGAAGATACTCCTCTTATCTGCAGCCCGCCTGTTGGATCTACCAGCACACCTGCCGCAATTCCTTCAAGCCCTTTTGCAAAGTTGGTAGAAGCCAGATTGGTAATTCCCAATTTCTTATTATCAATATAGGTAAATGAACCTGTAGCCCTTTCTTTGGATAAAGTTTGGTACCCGGTGTTTACCATCACTTCTATTGCTTCGCTTTTAGTAACCTTTATTTTTAGTTTAATGTCTATTTCTTTACGGCCTCTGAGATTGAGCTCTCTGGTTTCTACATTTACACCACTAAAAATCAATGTTGAATTTTCATCTACATTAGAAAGTGAAAATTCACCTTTTTCGTTAGTGGTTGTTCCTTTTTGCGTTCCCTTTACCAGAATTGAAACTCCTTCCAAAGGTTTTCCTTCTTCGTCGGTAACGATGCCATGTATATCAATTGCTAACACGGCTACCACTCCGGCTATTTTTTTAAAATCAGATTTCTTATATATTGTAATTGTTTTATTCTCGATTGTCCAAGTTAGTGGTTGATCTTTAAAGGTGGCGTTCAATACCGTTTCTACCGGAGCATTTTTTACATCAATCGTTACCGGCCTCGCCTTTCTTAAAAGTGCTTCATCATAAAAAAACACATACCCTGCCTGGTTTTTAATTTCATCAAAAACCTTTCTTATGGATATATCTTTTCCTGAGATGCTAATATTCTGGGAATACCCTTTTGCAGAAACCTGCAGCATCCCGGCAACCATTAAGAAGATTATTAATTTCATAGCCAGCCATGTTTGACCAGAAAGCAAGCACTTTCGGTAATTAAAAAATTGCATAGTTTTGATTGTTTGGTTTAGAATAAATGATCATTACGCGTTTTATTTATTTTTGAATCTGACACCGCCGGAAATGTTGGTCGCATTTTCCGGCTTTTTCTTTCATCTTTTTTTATCCTCTTGCAGAAAAAAAAAAATTAAGTGGGCTCTATGGCATCACTATTAATTTATTTCCTTCTATTTTAAAATTTACACTGCTTTTTGCCAACAAAATCAACACCTGCGACAACTTTAAATTCCGCTGAATTTCTCCACCAAATTCTCTCTTAGGAATGTCTCCCTGATATTCTACCTCCACATTGTACCATCTGGATAGTTGCCGCATTACTTCCTGCAGATCTGATTTATTAAAATGAAAAAATCCATTTTTCCATGCGATAGCTTCTTCTACATCTGCAGGTGCTATTTTAATCTCTGATGCTTTTCCATGCATCACTGATGCTTGCTCGCCCGGTTTGATCGTCTTGCTATTTTTACCGGAAACTATTTTTACACTTCCTTGTATTAGTGTTGTTTTTATTTCCTCTTCATCCTGATAAGCATTCACATTAAAATGGGTGCCCAATACCTGTACATCCATTTTTTCTACCTCTACATGAAAGGGTTTGCTTGCATCATGCGCTACTTCAAAATATCCTTCGCCACTGAGTGTCACTTTTCTCTCATTGCCTGCAAAGGCTACCGGATAGGTAATAGACGATCCTGCATTCAGCCATATATGGGTGCCGTCTGATAATTTCATATCTATCACTTTACTGCCTCTTGGGTTAGTGAGGGTGTTGTAGGTGATCGGTGATCTGTGATCTGTGATCTGTGAGGTAGGATTATAGGCTATTTGACCATTGGCCAATTTTACCAATTGCACATTGCCCTGAGTGGCTACGGCTCCATTGTTCAGGCTATCTAAAAATACTTGGCTACCATCGGCCAATGTAATCATGGCGCGGCTGTTAGTGGGCGCTAATATGTCGTTGGGCATGGTTGCCTTTGCTATAGGTGGCAATTGTTTGGATGGCTTCATCCATGTATAAGCGCCGATACCAAGGCCAATGAGTAGGATTACGGATGCAGCGGCGAGCCAACGGCGTTGAATAACACCCTTGCTTATGCTAAATATTTCTTTCGAGCTTTCTTGTTCCTGCGCCTTTGCCTGTATTGTTCTATAAAGCGCATTCCAGTCAGGGTGGGTATCCTTAGCCTCTAAAATGTTTTGCCTCCCCCAAACAGCCTGAATATCTTCAGCTACTTCATCATCCTCTGATACCTTATTCATTAGCGACCAGAATTCTTCCAATTCACTAACAGTACAAGTATTCTGCAAGTATTTCTGAAACAAAATTCTCAACCTGTTTTGCTTTTTATACGACATGATTTATGGATCAGTTGGTTATAAGACGTTTGTGAAAACAGGCAACGGCTAATGGAGTTAAAAAAAATTTCCGTTCCACAAAACCTTGTAGAATAGATGGGGCAACAGAGATGCCCTCCTGTGGCATCTTTCAAAATATTTTAGAAAATACAGCTAAGCCTCAGTGCAGCATGATTGATAAAAGGACCAAGCCTTCCATATTGTTCTTATTCAAATAATTCTTGATAAAATTAACAGCAGCTTTAATATGATTGTTTACGGTGTTCACTGAGAGATTTAGTTTTTGGGCTATTTCTTCATGCGAAAGAAATTGTTCGCGGCTAAGCCTGTAAACAATTTTTCGCTGGGGGGTTAATTCCTCCACCGCCTTTGCAAGTATGCGGTGATAATCCTTCTCCATGAGCAAGGTTTCCGGCGAGTCGTTCACCGCAAAGTTCATTTGGCCAGCTATTATTTTTTGAAGTTTTTCCTGTCGGGCGGCATAGCGCAGGTAATCAATCGCCTTATTGTAAGAAACTTTTCGCAAGAAGGCTTCAATATTATTGATGGAATCTATCCAATCTTTTCCCACCCATAATTTCATGAAAATATCTGTCAGAAGTTCCTCAGAAATCTCTTTGGATTTTGTAATATTCAGCAGAAAATGGAACATCTTCTCACGGTAGGATTCGTATAAATGATAAAAAGCGCCTTCATTGCCTGCGGCAATAGCAGACAGCAACTCCTTTTCACTTAAATAATCACCCTTTTGCATTTCTTAAAATTGCCTGCAAAGGTACCCCTTTACCGAAAAACAAAAAGGGGAAGTGCAAAACACAACCCCTCTATGCAATCAATGATGCACATGAGAAAAAATTATTGAAAAAGTT
>JAFDXH010000137.1 GCA_018268075.1 Bacteroidota bacterium
CCTTCGATAATTATTTATTGCAGCATACACCCATTACAGCATTGCAAAGGTTGGGCTACCTGCTGGACAAAGTATTCGGCAACCAGGTGCTGGCAAATGCACTGTACACATCATTACAAAGCAGCAACGCTTCATTTTTTCGTACACCCTTAAAGGCATCAGCTTCCACGAAAGGGTTTAGCTCTGATGAAAAATGGAAAGTGATTATTAATACTGAAATTGAACTCGACGAATGATACCACAGGCATACATAACAGAATGGGCAAACCATGTGCCATGGCAAACCAACGAACAGGTGGAGCAGGACCTTGTTATTTGCAGGGCATTGGTGGAAATTTTCTCCGACAAATGGCTGGCGGAAAGCCTTGCATTCAGGGGAGGCACTGCATTGCACAAATTATATTTGCAGCCACAGCCCCGCTACTCAGAAGATATTGACCTGGTACAAATAAGGCCGGAACCTATCAAAGAAACGATTCAGCGTTTGCAGGAACGACTTTCTTTTTTAGGTACAGGTTCGGTAGATCAGAAGCAAAGCAACAATACACTGAAGTATAAATTTGAATCCGAATTTCCGCCGGTACAAACATTACGTTTAAAGATCGAGACCAATTGCAGGGAACACTTTACCGTATTGGGGTATAAGCAGTTCCCATTTGAGGTAAAGTCATCATGGTTTAACGGTTCCTGCAACCTCACTACTTACCAGATGGAAGAATTGCTCGGTACAAAACTGAGGGCATTGTACCAGCGCCGGAAAGGAAGGGATCTGTATGATATGCACAAAGCATTGGTGGATGTGCCTGATATGAATAAAGAAGCTATCTTGAAATGTTACCATGAATACATGCAGTTTTCGGTGGAGCATCCGCCTACGCAGAAAATGTATTTGCTGAACATGGAAGCTAAAATGGAGGATGATGAGTTTACCGGTGACATAACCGGCCTGATACGTCCAACAGAAAATTACGACCAGCAGGCAGCTTATGAATTAGTGAGAACCGAGTTGTTGGAAAAAATTGACGAAACCAAAAAAATATTTAAGTCTGGTAAGAAGTAAATCGCTGATTGGATTTGCAAGAACATATGAGATTGTGTACAAACAATATTTAGAATAATAGAATTAATAATAGAATGGCAAAAAAAGAAGTACTTACTGATTTTTGGGTGTATGAGTTATTAAAAGAAGCAAACATAAAGCTTCAACCTCAAGGTAGTAATGTCAAAGAGATAAATGATGCTCTAAAGTCTGCTTCAAAAGCAGGAACGGGCAAAGTCGGCTTTCCTGAATACTGTGGTGTTGTAAAAGATTTTTTATTGCTTGTAGAAAACAAAGCCGACATAACTCAGCATATTAAACGGAATGCCAAACATATCATTAGTACGGACATTGCAAGCATAAAGAATTTTGCAGTAAACGGTGCATTATTTTATGGTAAGCACCTTGCCGAAAAGACTTCCTACAAAAAGGTAATTGCATTTGGTGTTTCAGGGAATGAGAAACGTCATAGAATTACACCAATCTTTATAGATGAAAGAGGCGGTTATAAAGAGCTTGAAGATGTTGAAACCTTTCTATTGTTTAATAAGAAAAATATTGATGAGTATTACACTAAAAACATTTTAAAAGAGCAAACACCCGAAGAAAAAACAACGGAGGAAATCCTGAAGGATGCAAAAAGCCTGCATGAAGATTTGAGGAATTATGGTAGTATTCAGGATAAAGACAAACCTCTTGTGGTGTCCGGGATCCTTTTGGCGTTAAGAGAAATGGAACACAAAGGCTTTAGTATCGAGAGCCTTACCGGGGATGATACAAATACTGATGGAGAAAAAATTTACAATGCAATAGAGAAAAATCTTCAAAGGGCAAACGTTTCTCCCCAGGTTAAAAAAGATAAGCTGCTTAGTCAGTTTTTAGTAATAAAAGATACCAAAGCCATCAACGAAATAAACCCTACTCTTGAAAAAACACCATTAAAGCATTATACGGAATTTCTTTATGAACACATTTATAAAAACATAAAGTATATTCATTCAGCAGAAGATTATCTTGGCAGATTTTACGGTGAGTTTATGTCCTACTCCGGTGGCGACGGTCAATCTTTAGGTATAGTTTTAACGCCGAAACACATAACAGAATTATTTTGCGATTTAGCTGATTTAAAGCCCACTGACTTTATCCTTGATCCGTGTTGTGGTACTGCAGGTTTCCTGATTGCAGCCATGCACGATATGTTGCAGAAAACAAATAAACCGGACATACAACGAAAAATTAGAAAAAACCAATTGCATGGATTAGAATTACAACCTTACATGTTTACCATTGCAACCACAAATATGATTTTAAGAGGTGACGGAAAAAGCAATTTAGAGCAGGAAGATTTCTTAAAACAAAATCCAGCACAGTTACAGGAAAAAGCATGTAATGTTGGTATGATGAACCCACCCTACTCTATGGGAAGCAAACTTAACCCCAACCTTTATGAACTGAATTTTACAGAACACTTACTTGGCTCAATAGCTGAAGATGGTAAAGTTATAGTAATAGTACCTCAATCATCTATGACAGGTAAGACAAAAGAAGAACAGGCAACAAAATCCAACATTTTAAAGCATCATACACTTGAAGGTGTAATTACTCTTAATAAAAATACCTTTTATGGTGTTGGTACCAACCCTTGTATTGCAATCTTTACCGCAGGTATCTCACATGATAAAGACAAAGTAGTCAAGTTTATTAATTTTGAAAATGATGGATTTGAAGTACAAAAACATCGGGGGCTAGTAGAAACAGTGGAGGCAAAAGACAAAAAGCAACATTTATTAGATGTATGGTTTGACCGTATAGAATCTGAGACTAAATTTTGCGTAAAGACAACGATTGAAGCGGAAGATGAATGGCTACATGCTTTTTATTATTTTAATGATGAAATTCCTAAAGAAGCCGATTTCGAAAAGACAATCGGTGATTATTTGACTTTTGAATTTAACATGATAATGCAGGGTAGGAGTTATTTGTTTAATGACGAAACTTAAAAATACAAATGGATTTAGAAAAGGTCAACTGGCGAGAGTTTTCTCTTATTGAAGTATTTGAATCAATTCAAAGAGGGAAACGTCTTAAAAAAGAAGATCATTTAGAAGGTAAGATTCCCTATGCATCTTCTACGTCTTTAAATAATGGCATTGATGGCTTTATTGGAAACGATGGGAATGTTAGAACATTTCAAGATTGCCTTACAATTGCTAACAGTGGTAGCGTTGGCTCTACTTTTTACCAGCCGTTCAAAGTAATTGCAAGTGATCATGTGACAAAATTGCAAAGCACCAGTTTCAATAAATACATTTATCTTTTTTTGGCTACAGTAGTTTCAAGGATTAGTGATAAGTATAGTTTCAACAGAGAGATTAATGATTTAAGAATTAAAAAGGAGAAAGTTTTATTGCCCATAAATGCTGAAGGCATGCCAGATTATTCATTTATGGAGAATTATATGCGTAAAAAAGAAGATCAATTGCTAAAAAAATACAAGAACTATATCGAATTGAAAATCAATAAAATAACAGGGGGGGGGGTAAAGATAACCACTAAAAAAGATTGGAAAGAGTTTTTTATTGATGATGTTTTTATTATCAAGTCAGGGAAAAGACTTACTAAGGCGGATATGACAAATGGAATTATTCCTTTTATTGGTGCAACAGATGGCGGTAATGGGATTACTGAATTTATTGGAAATAGAAATTCGTCAATTGATAAAAATGTACTGGGTGTTAACTATAATGGAAGCGTAGTTGAAAATTTTTATCATCCATACGAAGCTGTTTTTTCTGATGACGTAAAGAGACTGTCCCTTTCCAAAACAAATAACAGTAAACATAAACTCCTTTTTTGTAAGTCTGCAATTCTGATGCAAAAAATTAAATATGAATATGGATACAAATTCAACGGTGAAAGAATGAAGCGTCAAAAGATCAAACTTCCAGTTACAAAAAATGGAACCCCGGATTATTCCTATATGGAACTATACATGAAATCATTAGAATACGGAAAAATTAAGGCTTATTTAGATTATAAAATGACACAAAAAAATCAATAATAAAACTATATATCACTAATTGCCTATGCAGCAAAACCTTATCCTCAATATCATCCCATTTAAAGCACCCGTTGAGGAGGCTGAATTTGCTTTTTATACTGCAAAGCAGGAAGGCTATTGCCCAATACACAAAGACGATCTGAAAGGTGCTATAGAAGGATTGGTGGATGAAAGTGAACTGCATTATGGCAACTGGCTTTACACCGATTTTGCAGAGCCAAAACAAAACGCCATCATCATTTCAGTAAGCCTTACCCAATGTAAATACTTTGCCCAGCACTATTACCGGCATTTGATCCGCAATCATTTTAAAGCTGTGGCAGATATCATGCGAAAAAACTTCACCAATGAGATAGAAGTCTGGTTTCACAATAAAACTGCAAGCAGTTCAAAATTCAAAGTGTACAACCAGTTTACACTGAAAGTGCAGCACAACCGGGTTACCGATGGTCCCGAACTGGTGGTTTCATTTGATGGCACTACCAAAGTGCTGAATAAAAGCATTGCTGAGATATACAACTTCAAAACAGAACTATACAACTGGATAAACTGCAACGGTGAACTGAACCGGTGGAAATACCTTACTGATGAACAGAAACTCAATCATGAAAAGAACTATCCGGTTGTCAGCAACACCTTAAAGCCTCACTTCGATATTGCATTTGATGTTCCCGATTTTAAGAACCGTTATCCAAAGTATTTCACCCTGCTGAATGATTTTTTTAATAACTATCTAAATACAGATACTTTCCGGGCCATCTTGCCGCTTTCAGCAGATGGATTTTTCAAACCAAATGGTTTGTCGGTGCAACGCATCAATGGTACATCCAACGAACTGCAGTTTGGCAATGGTGTAGGCGTAGAACCTAAAAGAGATTTAAGAAGGCTGAAACCTTTCAAGCCGGTTCCCAAACCAAACAATGTAAAATTCTTTTTCATTTATCATAAACCCGACAGGGAACAGGCAGTGAAAAGTATTTGGACATA
>JAFDXH010000138.1 GCA_018268075.1 Bacteroidota bacterium
AGTGACTTTTGCTACATGGAATGAGCTATGGCTCGCAGAGGGGTTTGCCAGTTATGGCGAAGCGCTCGCTGCAGAATTAGTTTCTTCTTTAGGTAAAGATCCAGCTTCAGTAAGAGCTACTTTTAAATCGGATGCTAATAGTGGTGCTTCTAATCCATATGGATGCTATATACCCAATAGTTTGATCACAAACTCCAATACATTATGGAACAGCGCTTATGGCAATACAGTATATCAGAGAGGGTCTATGGTGGTATCTATGCTACGCACCTTATTGGGCGATACCCTATTCTTTAGAGGTATGCGCAATTATCTGAACGATCCATTGCTTACCTATGGTTCGGCTACTTCCGGTGATTTGAAACGGAATCTGGAAGCCGTGGCAGGTGGTTACGACTTGCAACCATTTTTTGACAGTTGGGTTTATGGAAACGGCTACCCTTCATACAACACAACAAAAGCCATTCAGTGGTGGCCTACCAACAGTACCAAAATTACAGTGTGGGTTCCTGCCGGGCAAACCAAAAGTTCTGGCTCTACGGTGAGTTATTATTATACTCCTATACCATTAAGGGTGCAGGGCGCCGGAGGAAAGGATACAGTTATAGTTCTTTACGATCAAAATGGTAATTTATCCAGGGCAGGGAATGGCATAAGCACCGCACAGACTGGCCCTATAGAATTTGATCTTGGTTTTGTACCTACATCGGTTTCATTCGATGCTTTTAATCAAACCTTAGCCACAGGAGCCGTACCGGTAAAAACGACCCTGCTGGCTACATCAGTTTTAGATTTTAAAGTATTGCATCAGGGCAATGAAAATATAGCTCAGTTGCAGGCTGTACAATTGGCGCCCGGCGCCAGCATTTATCTGCAAAGGAGTGAAAATAGTACTGATTTTTCTACTATAGGATTGATGAATGCCCAGACAGCAAATAATTATCAGATCATAGATCATTTACCCTTGAAAGGCGACAATTATTACAGGGCAAAAATAGAATTGGAAAATGGGAATATCTCTTATACCAATATTATAAAAGTTGCCGGCATTAAAACAAGGTTTGCGCTTTTAAATAACCCGGTTACTTCTCTTTTAAAGGTAAAATGCGACTTACCGGGAAGCAATAACCTGCTCGAATTTTCCATCTTTGACCTTTCGGGTAAAAAAGTATTGCATGAGCAGAAAAATATAAATGGCCCTGTAAGTGAGATGAATGTGAGTGCACTTACCCCCGGCGCTTATCTTTTGAGCATTACCGATAAGAACAATATAAACGAGACCATAAAGTTTATGATAAGATAATCCTTAACCTGCGAAAATATTTATCTGAAAATACCGTTTTAGTATATGTTGCCGATAAGATCTAAATAATCTGACCTTATGAAGAAACTCTTTCTACCCTTTTGCCTGCTATTATTATCATGGTACCAAGGCAATGCGCAGAGTGCTACGTTTAGCTATCCGTTTTCTATTGGATATACCTCTACATGTGGCACCAGCGGAACCCAAGAGCTTCACTATTATACTTATAATGGTACTACTAATACCATTGCAAATGCAAGTGGCGGATTGGTAGCTAATGGTGTACCGCAATTAAGAATAGGCGCCAGCAATGGAGGCTCTAATGGCCCGATAAACAATGCGTCACAGCGATTCACTTCAGTTTATTCCAGTGTAAGCTTTAACCCTAAGGATCATTATATTTATTTTTTTTGGACTGCTCTTAAAGCAAATGGTGATCCTAACTTGCTTACCTACGGAGGTACAGCTCCTCATACATTTGTATGGCGTTGGCCGGTGGGGACTATTCCTACTAGTACCAGTCCTAGATTGGATACCATTGCTTCATTTAAGGCAGATATGCTTGGAGTAGCATTTGATAATAACGGTAATGGATATGATGTAGAATTTACCTCAGTGGCTGCACCGTATAAGCCTTTTATTCGCAAATTGGATTTTGCCACTTCCACTTTTGGAGGTGCAGATACTTTGGCGGTTACTGGTGGCATTAAAATAAATCAACCGGGGAGCGGTGATGTGGCCATGTCGCCCTCCGGACAAATGTTTTTTGTGGTGGATAACAAATTGTTTACACCTAATTATAGTGCTTATACAGGTACCGGCGCCAATCTTACGTGTACCTACATTGATACAGTTAAAACTACGGGCAACTTTGTAGGACTTACCTATGCAGAAGGCGAAGCTATTGCTGCATTTTCTGGTGGTGGTTGCCCATACCAAGAAATTAATTTACTGACCGCCGCAAATTTGCCTATTACAAAATCAGGATCTGTAAAAAGCTCTTCAGATATGGCGACGGTGGTATCCGGTATTGGCGCTGCAAAAAAATTGGTGTCAGTTACACCTACAGCCACTCCCGGGCAATATACTGTGGTGTATGATGTTTACATTCAGAACTATGGTAATATGGACATCACGAATGTGCAGGTAACAGATGATCTTAAATCAATTAATGGTGCGGCCAATGTTTCAGGTGTATCTGCATTTTTTATGTCTAATCCGGCAGGCTTAGTTCTGAATGGATCTCCTTATAATGGCAAAACCAATATTAATTTATTAAATGGCACCGGTACACTGCCCAATTATCCCACTTCCAACAATAATTGTACTATCAGGATTATGTGTACCATATCTAATGTACAAAAAGGGGTAGTGTATTACAACAGCGCTATTGCTACTGCTACAGACTGGAATAGTAATGCTTTAAGAGACAGCTCTACCAATGGCTCCAATCCCGATCTGAATTCAAATGATAAGCCCGATGATTTTGGTGAAGGACAGCCTACACCGTTCTTAATATCTGTAGTAGCCCAAACACCCCCGTGCGCATCACTTACAAGTGTATTATATACGCAAGACTTTGGCGCAGGCACAGGGCTGGTAAGCGCTATTCCGGCGCCAGTACCGGGTGGTGGCGCTTTATTGCTTACCGGTACATCACAATATGCACCTAAGGTTACAGCACCCATACCCGTGGAGTCTTATACCATTTCCAATAATGCCAACAATGCCAATATAGCTAATTTCATAAGCTTAACAGATCATACCGGCAATGCCAATGGGCGCATGTTAATCGTGAATGCAGATGCAGCAAGCAGCATATTATACGAAGGAGGTTTTTCAAGATCTCTTTGTGCCGACCAGCAATATTCATTGTCATTCTATGCCGCCTTCTTAGGAAATCCGGCTTACAAAACGGTGTGTGATGGGTTTGGCGGCTTTAAATATTCTCAAATAAAAATGCAAATAATTGATCAGGTATCGGGCTTGATCATTACAGAAGTATCTACCCCGGTGATCAATAGTGGCACCTGGCAGCAGTACGGGCTCAAATTCATAAGTCCTGCTTCATACTCCAGTATTACATTCCGGCTTATAAACGATGCCCCTGGCGGATGTGGAAACGATATGGCTATAGATGACATACAATTTGGTAGCTGCGACCCTATACCGGTAGTAAGTGTAGATGCAGTAACGGGCGGATGTATGGGTTCATCCACTACATTCACCGCTACCTTGGGCGATCCGAATGCCTTGCCGGGAAGTAAAGATTATCAATGGCAAATATCTAATACGCTGGCAGGGCCTTACACCAATATTATAGGCGCTACCTCTTCTACTTATACTATCAATCCTATTACCGGTGGCGATGTAGGAAAGTATTACCGGGTAATTATAGCAGCTACAGGCAATATGGGTTCTCCTTCCTGTCAATATACTTCGCCGGGATTTCTGCTTACTGCTAAAACTATTTCTGTAGCAGCATCGTCCGCAAAAACCAGCATATTAAATATTTGTCCGGGTAAAACAGTAACACTAAGTGTAGTAGGTGGTACGTTAGGTGCCAATGCTTCGTGGAAATGGTACACTTCAAGCTGTGGAGGTACTTATGTAGGTACTGGTGCCACTATTAATGTTACCCCATTGGTAACTACTACCTATTATGTAAGAGCAGAGGGAGATTGCAATACCACTACCTGTGTACCGGTAACTGTTTATATTAATTGTGATATTGATAAAGATAAAGATGGTATTCCAGATTATGTAGAAAGCAATATGCCGGTAGCGCTGCAAGATGCAGATGGCGATGGTATTATCAATGCTTTTGATACAGACTATCCGGGATTTATAGACAATAATGGTGATTTTGTAAACGATTGGTTTCAGGCCGATGGCGATGTAGATGGCGATGGTATTCCTAATTACCTGGATACCGACTTCCCTGGCAGGATAGATGTGAATGGTGATGGCGTAGATGACCGCTTTGATGCAGATTTGGATGGCATTATCAATATGCTTGATTTAGACAGCGACAACGATGGCATACCAGATGTGGTAGAAGCAGGCGGTGTAGATGTAAATGGCGATGGCAAGTTGGATAATTTTGTAGATACCGATGGCGATGGCCTTTCTGACCAAGTAGATGCTAACCTGAGCGGCGCATACAATTCGGGCGTGGGCCTGGGATTGAAAGATACAGATGGCGATGGCGTGGCCAACGAATTTGACCTCGATAGTGATGCAGATGGCATACCAGATGTAAGAGAAGTAGGCGGAGCAGATGCTAATAATGATGGAAGAATTGATGGCTTTGTAGATGCCAACCATGATGGCATTTCAGATAATATTCTATTGGCAAATGCCTTATTGAAAACAGGGCCCGATATTAATAATGATGGCCGTGCAGACAGCTATCCTTACAAAAACATGGATAGGGATAAAGTGCCCAATCCGTATGATATAGACAGTGATGGCGATGGTATAGTAGATGTACTGGAGGCCGGATTACCAGATGCCAACTTTGATGGCCGCGCAGACGGGGTAATAGGCGCCAATGGGTGGGTAACCTCTGTCTCTTCAAAACCTGTGCTTATTTTACCAAATTCCGATGGCGACCCAAATCCAAATTATCTGGATATAGATAGTGATAATGATGGCATACCAGATAATATTGAAGGCCCTTCTACATTTGACTATGTATTGCCAAGCGGGCTGGATACGGATGGCGATGGGCTAGACAATTCTTATGACGACAAGCCTGCAGTATGGGGTGGCCATGGGGTATTTTTAATAGATACTGATGCCGATGGCATACCCGATTATCTTGATGCAGATTCAGATGGCGATGGCTCGCCTGATATTTCAGAAGGCAATGATTATAACTTCAATGGCATAGCTGATGATTTGGTAACACTCATGAATACTGATGCCGATGGCGATGGGCTCGATGACCGGTTTGATACCGACAATACTTCACCAAAGGGTACATCAGCTTACCTCGGCAACTACGGGTCATTCAGTGGCGACCCTTCGCCGGGTACTAAAGCAGTAGTGCAGCAAACGCCGCCCGTTGCAGGTAACCGCGACTGGCGCTGGATACCTTATGTGCTACCGGTAAAATTAATTTCATTGAATGGGGTAAGTATATCAGCCAATACGAATTTGCTCACATGGAATGTCATCAGCCCAGAAGAGATTACACGATTTGAAATTTGGCGAAGCGAAAACAATGAACCATTTAAGCGTACCTCAGTATTATTTCCTCAGGTAGCATTAAATAAGCAGCAGGATTTTTCATTGAAAGATACTATTTCAACACTTCAAAACGGAACAGTATTATACAGGCTACATGTATTTGGAAAAAAGAGTCAGTTTGTTAGCAACATTATTTCTATAAAAACAGCTACTAAACAAACCTTGGCAACAATTGCGCCTAACCCGGCGAGCCATGTAGCGGTGATCAATATGGAGAGCAAAGTAGAGGGCGCATCAGTTATAAAGATTATGGATGTAACGGGTAAAATTGCTACCGCATTTAACTATCATGTTTTAAAAGGCCACAATACGATACCATTGAATAATCTGGAGGGTTATGTAAACGGGGTATATACCGTGCAGATATTATTAGAAAATGATTGTATCAATTTGAAATTGGTAATTGTAAAATAGTTTTTCTCATACATGTTGATTAAATGCTTTCCGGCATCGGGGAGCATTTTTTTTTGCAGCGTCTGAGATTGCTTCGTACCTCGCATTGACGAAAACAGGGTGGCAATGACGGTGCAAGTTTGTGTTGGGTGGTAGCTCACGGGTTACGAGCAATCATCCTGATATCGTCATTGCGAGCAAATGGGAAAGTGCTGTTCAGGGCAGAAAGAAACCTTATTTGCGAAGCAATCCCATCAAGCAACGTCTGAGTTTGCTTCGTGCCTCGCATTGACGGTGCGGTGTTGGGTTGCGTATTGCAGCGTTGTGGTATGACGAAGCGTTTGAGATTGCTTCGTACCTCGCAATGACGAAAACAGGGTGGCAATGACGGCGCAAGTTTGTGTTGGGTGGTAGCTCACGGGTTACGAGCAATCATCCTGATATCGTCATTGCGAGCAAATGGGAAAGTGCTGTTCAGGGCAGAAAGAAAC
>JAFDXH010000139.1 GCA_018268075.1 Bacteroidota bacterium
CCACTTTTTTGTGCCATGCAGCAATCACACCTTCAGTCATGGTATCGCTCAGGCGGGGCATCAGGATCACTTCAGCCATAATTGATCGTTGAATTTTGGCCGAAATTAAGGCAATTTGCTGAATGATGAACTGGGTCGGGGCGCTCCCGCGGCCTGAACCTTTTATTTTTATTTGCCCGGCTTTTGAACCAATATTTAGCATCCGTTGTGCCTGCCCCGATGAATATTGGGGTCGAGACACAGCGTGTACGTTCTTATCGCTATGCAGCATTTAACTACTTTTGAAAATACTTTCATGCCTGAAAAAAAATTATGGAAGAGTTTTTAAAAGTCCTCATACGGTTTTTCGATCAGAACAATATTCCTTACATGCTTTGGGGCAGTATGGCAATGAGTGTTTATACCGTATCGCGGTATACAAAAGATTTCGATTTTATTGTTTATTTAAAACCTTCTGATATACCCCGTTTAAAAGATTTTTTTAAAGAGGGTTATTATTATGATGAAGATTCAATTGCTGAAGCCATAAAGAAAAAAGGGATGTTCAATATTATTGATCACGCCAGTAATTATAAGGCGGATTTTATAATGCTTAGAGAGGATGAATTTGAACAGGTAAAATTTAACCGGAGAATACAGGTGTTATCTTCAGGCACCCGGATTTTCGTCATTTCATTGGAAGATTTGCTTTTGTCGAAACTCGTTTGGATACAGGAGTTAGAAAGCAGCCTCCAGGCTACGGATATTACAGAATTATCAAAACTGGAAGCAATAGACTGGCCTTATGTACGCAAATGGATACGCATCTTAAAATTAAATACCTTTGATTTATTCAAATGACGGACACACCTCAGCATGTAAAGGATATACAGTTAAAACTCTGGCTTGCCAAACCGCCGGGTGAGCGTCTTATGCAGTCAATCAGGGATATTGAAACGATGCGGAAATTTTTAAGAGAGGTTAAAACAAACCTTGGCTTGCCATTAGGCGACCTTGATCCGGTGGGGGAGTATTTGAAGAAAAAGCAGATATGCAAACCATCTTGAACAGAAGTATTTTCTTGCAAGAAATTAAAAAGAAAAAGAATGTTTACCAAGATTATTGGATGGTCCTTATCCGGTCTTTAATTATTGTGAAATAGCATAAGGCTTACATTGCAGATGCATATTAGTTTCTTTGAGATTATCTTTTCATTTTAAACATTATTTTAAAATAGGTAGCATGCCAGCTTTTTGCAAAACCAATGTTTTTTTACAACAAAGTATCTCATCCTATAATTCAATCTTTCAGCAATACATCCAATAATGTCCTTTTTTCATACCAATTGCCCACAAATTCAATTACTATAGAAGTCGGCTGTGATTGTACAATCTGCAATAAATCATTTCCTATTTTGGAGCCGTCTATTACCGAGCAGGTAGCGGTTGAGCCACTGTTTATTTCTGTAACATTAGCCCTGCCTAACAGCTTTTTTTCTTCTATCTTTTTGTGCGTATCTGGGTTTTCCACGTAGGATAGCTGGTATAATTCTAATGCATCGCCTGCTTTCAAGCCATTATCACTACCGCCCCAAATCTTAAATGTGTTCAGATAATCGCCTTTCTTTCGGGTAGTGCCTTTTGAAACAACTTCCATAAATTTGAATCGCTGGGGAAGATAATTGGCCACTTGCGCCCGCAACAGTTTATCTATCTGCATGTATGCCGATTGTATAGCGGCTGTTTCGGTATGTTCTTCGCCTTTGCCGCTAATTATTTCGCTTTTCTTAATTTCCCCCGTTTCTACGTCAATTATTTTGAAAGAAAGACTTATTTCTACATATTCACTACCTGGTACGGTTTGCCCGTACGAATCTTTATATTTCCCTTTTGAAACACCTACTATGTTGCCTGTAATAATTGTTTTAGCGCCAAGTTTTGCAGCTTTTTTTACTATGTCAGAAGTATTGGCCTCCTGAAACCTGTTCTCTTCTTTTATAACACCAAAGCGGTTACGCTCAACTACCGTAAAGCGACCCGACCTGACAACACCTGCTTCTACTGCATCGCCTACTCCTTCAGCATATTCATAATTATAACCGCGGTTTACCGTAAAAGGGTAAATAGCTACTACAGGCTTTCCTGTAGTAGCTGATCCGGTGGTGGGTTGAGTTTGCGCAAATGCGCCGACAGTTGCTAATATGCACAACAGTATAAAATAGATTTTATACATGGATTCTATACATTTTAATTTCATCAAATTGGGTTCCATTATTTGTGACCTTATATTATTAATTGGTTGATCTATTCGTTTCTGAAGTTGATACGGAAACAAGGTGTCTATTGATGTGTTTTTGTTCTAAATTATAAGTTTGAATATTCTATTGCCGCTTACTGCCCATATCGTATGACTTACTTTTTCATAATAAATATCTTCAAAAGATGTTTTTCCATTTTTGCATGATCGATTCCATGTGTTTCCTCCATCTTTTGTTATAAGAATTTCATTGGCGTTAATTCCGTAACCAATTTGATTATCAAGAAAAATCATTTTTCCCAAAGCAAATCTTGAATTATCAGGTTTACTATTCGCAATTCTTGACCAGTTCTTCCCGCCATCAATAGTTCTAAAAATGTCCTTATTACCTAGTGAAACCCAACCATGGTTCAGGTCTGAAAAGAACATACATCTTCTGGAAAAGATGGGGTCGCTATAATAATACAAAGAGTATTTGTTTATCCAGTTCTTTCCGCTATCCGCAGTATTTAGAAAATCAGGTCCATCGCTTATAAGTGCCCATCCATTATCTGGATCTATGAAAGAAGAACTTATTATTTCCGTGTTAGAATAACTGCCAACACCTGAAGTTACCTCTACAGTTGTTGGTGATCCATTATCTATATTTCTTATAGTCAGGAAATAACTATAATGCATACTCGCATAGGCTAGATCTCTTGAAAAAAACACGATGTCCGAAATAGTTGTTTTTCCAAATTCAGTACTCTGATATAAGTTTGACCATGTAAGTCCGCCATCATTTGTCATTAATAAGGGCACATTGGAATTTACTTGATCTGGCCAGCCATCATCGAAGGCAAATCCTATTTTATCTGAATAAAAACGAATATTATTTGCTTCTCCGGGAAGCAGCAATACACTTGACCAAGTGTTTCCTCCATCTGTCGTTTTTCTGTATCTGCCAATATTTAGATATTGATTATCCATAACGTATCCGACCTGTGGGGTAGGAAATTGTACAGTTCCAAATTCTACACCGGGTGCATCCGTGTACATAACCTGCCAGCTTTCAAGTGTATCTTCGCCATAGTAAATTGGGCGCGTAGCTGTATCTGGCGTTTCCGGCCTGATAAGAGGCGGGGTATCTTCTAATGGTTTTTTAAGACAAGATTCGTATAAAGTAGCTGATAAGATAAACAATATTAATAAAAGTTTTTTCATGATTTCTAACTTCGCTTGCGTTAATAGTAAACTAAAATCTGAAATGTACTCCTCCCTGAATTGCATTTAGGTGAACTGTTTCTTCTAAATAAATTCCATTCCCTTGTTTAGCAATATTGCTCATCCCTTTCTGATATCTTACTCCAAATCCCAGACCAAATGGGAATGTGTATTCTATACCGCCGGTAAGAGCGTAATTTGTACTGTTATGTTGTTCTTTAATTCTTTGATGCTCTGAGTATCCTTCTCTCTTATCTTTTGCAGTAACAAGCACATTAAGTTGAGGGCCTGCAAAAATGCCAACTCCTTTTAATCTTAATTTGAGAAGCAAAGGCAAACTTGCATAATTAAGAGAAGTAGTCCCGCCAGGTTCGCCCATAAAAGGTGAATAAACTTGAATGTATATAAATCCTGCATTAGCATAAAAAAGTTCAGGTTGTATGCTAAAATGTTTTCCCAAAAAATGCTCATAAAAAATTCCTGCCATAAAGCCAGCCTTACCAAAAGGCTTATCAGTATTATCATAAACGTTGTCTACATATACGTTTGAAGTATTAAAGCCCAGTTTAGCCCCAAAATAATTCTTTCGTTCTTTATTTATTTTATGATTGTTCTTTATTGACTTTACGGGTTTGCCAAACTTTATAAAAGCGCCAAGTGAAACCATGTTATTTTTGAGTGCGGATGTCTCATCATATATGCCTGTTTGGGTTGCCTGTGCAATATTTACATTCCCGTATTGATATCTTGCCTGAAAGCCTATACCTGATTTAAGAGAATATTCAATACCCCCTACAAAAGATACAGATAAGGTCGACTTATAATCGTTTTTCACATCCGAATACCCAATCACCTCACCACTACTGGTAATTGCGTGTGATAGATAAAATCTTTTTGAATAAATCGGGAAATCCCATTGAGGTCCTGCAAATATTCCAAGTCCTGACGTTTTAAATTTTAATAATACCGGCAAAGAGATGAAAGAAAGTCTTTCTATAAAACGGGTGTCCCAATGTGAAATAGAATAATAGTTAGGATAGTAACCGGCCCATTGATAACCCGTGGTAGAATAAATGCCTTCCGGTTGAATAGCAAAATGCTTTCCAAATGAGGCTTCGATTAAAGCTCCTGCATGAAAACCATTATAACCCTCAAAATGTTCAGAATAGAAATTTTTACCTTTCATCAAGGACGCATTGAAACCTCCCTTCAAACCAAATTTTATACTTGGCTTTAACTGAGCGCTACTTTCTATGCTATTCGTAATAATAATAAAAGACATTAAGTGAAATATACTTTTTTTCATAAAACAAGGAGTGATTTTATTGCTTTGTAAAGGTCATTGTCAACTTATATGTTATATTATTTTCGACAGAGTCTATTATCATCACCATGTCATAAAGAAATAAACTACTACTCAAGCAATTTTTTTGATCTGAAGAGTATGTTTTACCCAGTTGCTACCCTGTTTGAGACCAAGAGTGACAAATGCAAAGGGTGAAACAAATACAAAATCAAAAATTTTGGACATACCGCTGACATATTCCAATTGAATATTGTCGTCCACGACAAACCGTAGGTCTGATTTAAGTGTAAGTGTATCTTTTACCTGTTTACCATTTTCGTTCTCTTGCGCTTTTACTGAAAAAAAAAGCAAGAATGTTGAGAGCATACTGATCAACTTGTAAAAAGGTTTAATAGTCATGGTTGCAGTTTAGTTTGATTGATGATAAGTTTTTATTCTACTGAACGTATCTTTATTTGTTTGTGTGGTTTTCTTTCAGATAATAAAAAAGTAGAAATGTTCCTGGTGTGTTTCTTAGCTTATAGACAACATCTATGGCCTATTAGGATATGGTGAAAATCATTTTGGTATAAAGGCTTTCTGGTGAATGCATAACGACCAATACATAGCCTATATCAATAAGTGAGAAAACTTATTGATATCCTAAGTGTTGGACAATACTGTTTATTGGTTTAATAGCCATTACCCGCCTGTTATCATCACCCTACCCGGAAATTTTTATTGCACCAATGTAAATCCCGCCCAGTAGTAAGGAGCGTATTTTTTACGCATGAACTGTTGCGTATTGAAAAATGCCTGGCGGATGGTTTTGCCAGCCAGCCATTGAGAGTAGAATGTTTCCA
>JAFDXH010000013.1 GCA_018268075.1 Bacteroidota bacterium
ATTGATTACGATTTTTTAAGGGCCCTCGAATATGGTATGCCGCCGACATCTGGTATTGGTTTAGGCATTGACAGAATTTGCATGCTGATGCTAAACCAGCCCTCCATACAGGATGTTTTATTATTCCCGATGATGCGGCCGGAAAGGCAGGATTAATTCCTTCTCATATTCTTAATGACCGGAAGGGCTTCTTTGAGTCCGTTTAAAAATGGGAATCGGGAGGGCTATTGGTAGTTGTTGCAAAAGTAATTTCTTTGGCGCCATTTTCTTTTAACCACGCCAGTTGCTTTTTCCAGTTTTCTTCGCTGCCGTAAGACTTTATTTCATTTTCACGCATCATAGGCAGGCTATCAATGTAAGATTTAATTTCATATTCCGTTTTACACTTTTGTACATGGGTTAAATACAACTCCAGTTCTTTTCGTATGTCAAGATATTTTTTTCGTTCCTGTTTATTAATCTTATCGGAAACGTACTGGCTTATTTTTTCATTTAAATTGCAGGAAAGAAAAATGCAATAAGAAAACAATAAAACGAAACAGTGAACCCGTTTCATCTTATTTGGCCTTTTTTTTAGTGTTTTTAATGCCCATATGGGCTCACCAATGTACGATGAAAAAACGGAATGGGCAGGTCGCCAATATTTCCTCCATCAGGCTTTACAAAGGAGACTTCTTTGGCGCCATTTTCTTTTAACCAGGCTAACTGACCTTTCCAGTTTTCTTCGCTCCCAAATATCTGTATTTTTGTTTCACGGAAAAGTGGAAGGCTATCAGCAAATGACTCAATTTCAAATTCAGTTTTACACTTTTGTGCATGCTCTAAAAAAAGTTGTAGTTCTGTTAGAAGTGCTTTATTTTTTGCCAGTTGCATTTTGCCTATATTATCAATTTCTTCCCGGCTTACTTTTTTTTCATTACAGGCTATTAAAGTTGATATGACTACAACTGAAGTAAAGAAATTTATTAAGGTTTTCATGTTATATAAATTATGGTTTTATTAATATCCTGCGAGTGTTGATCCCATTGCGGAACAGTAAAAGCCTTGACTTCCTGATGCAGAAGAAGAATAATCATAAGCTAATGTAAAATCCACTCCGCCACTCATAGGCGATTTAGCATCCGGATTTTTATAATTATAATTCAGAACTGCACCGACCTTTAAATGTGCATTATAGCCCACTGTCCAGGTTCCTACACAATCTACCAAATAACTGCCCGAATTACCTAAAGGCATACACTCAGTCGCATAAGTATTATATGCCATCATGGTGAGGTTATTCCCGCTTGTAAGAGAGCATCTGGTATTGTACACCTGAGGATAGTAAATTGTTTGTGGAGATGTGACGTAGTTTTTCTGGCTGATTTCCTGTACCCTTACGTCAGCACCTATGTATAACGAGTACTGCTGTAATATCGCTCCAAAAAGATATGACCCAATTGTTCCATATCCATTAGTACCACAGGCATTCACTGACAGTGATATAATATTTGCTAAAGCAAACACAGATAAGACTTTTCGTTTTTTAAAATATTTCATACGCTATAGTTCGTTTTGATTAGATAATACTATGAAATTATAATATAAAAAAGGCGAATGATTAAAAACTGCTTGAGATGTTTTCAAGAAATACTTAACTTGTTTTCAAATATTAAACTTAAACTATGAGAATCGGGCATAAAATAAAACTGCTTAGGGAAATGAGAGGGTATAGCCAAAAAGCCGTTGCCAAAAAAATAGAAATGAGCACCACCGGCTATGGCAATATCGAACGGGGGGGGGGATTAAAGAAAAAAGGTTGAACCAGATAGCCAGGGCATTAGGGATAACCAAAGAAGTAATACTGAATTTCAATCCTGAAATTTATTTTAATTCACTGCCTCAAAATCAAAAGGCAATCCATTTAAATGCGGGCAATATCAATTCGGGAGAGAAAGAATTATATGAAAAAATATTGCAACAGAAAGATGAAGAGATCGCCTACCTGAGAAACCTTCTTAAAAAGAAGTTGGAAAAAATTTAGGCCAAAAAAATTAGTTTCATATTACTAAAATAATTAGCTTTGATGTGAATTACTTTTTTAGACAGGCATTCCTTAAAACTTAACTTTGGATTATGGCAAAAGCAGATAAACCCGCAGAAACAGGAAACAATAGTGAAAAATTGAAAGCCCTCAGGCTGACAATGGACAAAATCGAAAAGGATTTTGGTAAAGGCAGCGTTATGCTGATGAATGAAAAAGGAGATGTTGTACAGGAAGTCGTTTCTACCGGTTCTATCGGGTTGGATACAGCACTGGGTATTGGCGGTCTTCCGAGAGGCCGTGTAGTTGAAATTTACGGACCGGAATCTTCAGGTAAAACAACCATTGCTACTCATGTAATAGCAGAAGCACAGAAAAAAGGTGGTATGTGCGCCATCATCGATGCGGAGCATGCTTTCGATAGCTCTTATGCAAAAAAACTGGGTGTTGATGTTGATAACCTTTTAATCTCGCAACCAGATTATGGTGAGCAGGGTCTTGAAATCGCTGACCGATTGATTCTTTCTGGTGCTTTAGATGTCGTGGTGATCGATTCTGTTGCCGCTTTGGTTCCAAAAGGTGAACTGGAAGGAGAAATGGGTGATAGCAAAATGGGCCTGCAGGCAAGACTGATGAGCCAGGCATTGAGAAAATTGACGGC
>JAFDXH010000140.1 GCA_018268075.1 Bacteroidota bacterium
CCGAATATTTCATTGAGTGGCGGCGATGAAAATTATTTAATGCAATCAGGCTATACTATTTCCGCAGGGCGCAATATCAATAAATTAGATGTACAAAGTGGAAGAAATGTTTGCCTACTGGGTGCTAGTGTGGCGAAGAAATTATATGGCGACAATCCGCAGAAGGCGATAGATAAATTGATCAAAGTGGCTGGGAATAAATTCTTCGTTATTGGGGTTTTAAAAGAAAAAGGGTCTAGCGCTTTTTTGAATGCTGACAATATGGTGCTTACCACCTATAATAATATTCGCCGCTTATTTCCTACCGATAATATTTCATGGAATATAGGTGTAATGGTGAATGATATCAAGGAACTGGATCTGGCCATATCCGAAGCAAAAGGAACATTCAGGCCCATCAGAAAATTGGCGATTGATGAAGAAAATAATTTTTTTATAGATAAAAGCGATAGCCTGGCAGAAATATTTATGAATAGCCTTGGGGCAATTACAACTGCAGCGGCTTTTATAGGCCTCATTACCCTTATAGGCGCTGCCATTGGCCTTATGAATATAATGCTGGTGGCTGTAAATGAGCGCACCAGAGAAATAGGGCTTATAAAAGCAATAGGTGGGAAAAGTGATAGTATTAGGGCTCAGTTTCTTTTTGAGTCCACCCTTATCAGCCTTATCGGCGCTATACTGGGCATCATCTTAGGGATTATAGTAGGCAATGTTGTAGGGCTTTTTCTTCACACGGGTTTTGTTATTCCCTGGATGTGGGTAATCATTGGAATAGTAGTTTGTTCGGCCGTAGGGCTGGGTGCCGGCCTGTATCCAGCATTAAAAGCCGCCAAATTAGATCCGATAGTGGCATTGCGGTATGAGTAATATCATTAAAGAATTTCCAAAATGTTTTGATGCTGTTTGCCACATTATTTCCTGAGCGTTTTGAAAATATATTGTCATTATTTTATTAACTTGGGCTCTAATCATTTTTTTTTTTTAATAAAAAGTTATTTTTAGAATTATTTTCTTACACTTGTACCTTGATAATAATATTTTTCTTATTCCATTAATTTAACCATTAAAAAAATCAACAACATGGCAGATTTTAAATCACCTGCAAATGCAAATGTGAAAGCTACTACTTCGGTTCAGGCTAAAAAATCAAGTAATCTTATTTCGCTCATAGCACCGATCGCCTGTATCGTGCTGGGGTATATCATCTGGCGTTTTGTTATTGGCGCAGACAGCAATTTTACCGCACCGGATCCTAAGGGAGGTTTTTGGCCCAAACATAATGGACCCAAAGGCGACTTTGCCAGGATGTATGAAGGCGGTATCATCGTGCCTATTCTTATCGGATGTTTTCTAATCGTATTTACTTTCGTTATTGAAAGATGGCTTACTGTTTCAAAAGCAACAGGCAAAGGCTCTAATGCTGAATTTATCAGAAAAGTACAATTTTATCTGGCTGATAAAAAAGTAGATGCAGCTATTGCAGAATGCGACAAGCAAAAAGGTTCTGTTGGTAATGTAATGAAAGCCGGTTTGCGTAAGTATAAAGCAATGATAGATGATGGCGAACTTACTACAGAGCAAAAAGTATTGGCTATTCAAAAAGAAGTAGAAGAGGCTACATCGCTGGAATTACCAATGCTGGAAAAAAATCTTGTGTTTCTTTCTACTCTTGCTTCAGTTTCTACCCTGATCGGGTTGCTTGGAACGGTGGTAGGTATGATCCGCGCATTTAGTAACTTGGGTGAATCAGGTGGCGGTGAAGCAGCAAGGGAATTGTCTAAAGGTATTGCTGAGGCGCTTTACAATACAGCGCTTGGTATTGGTACATCAGCCTTTGCGATTATTACCTACAATATTTTTACTACTAAAATAGATGCGATCACTTACGGTATAGATGAGTCAGGCTTTACTTTAACACAAAGCTTCGCTTCTCTCTACAAATAAATTTGTGGAATTTTCTAAAAAGTGAATCTCATTAATAGCAATTTAAAAAAAATATAATGGCAAGAGCTAAAATAAAAAGGGGGAGCACCAATGTTGATATGACAGCTATGTGCGATGTGGCCTTCCTGTTGTTGACATTCTTCATTCTTGCTGCCAAGTTTAAACCATCTGAAGCTATTGAAGTAGTAACGCCTGCTTCAGTATCCAATAAGCATGCTCCTCAAAAGGATTACTTTAACGTCACTATATCCAAGGACAATAAAGTATTCATTGATATGGACGATGCAATGAAAGGAGATGTTTTGGACGAACTTGGTAAAGAAAGAAATATTCAATTTTCTGATGCCGATAAAAAGGCCTTTCAACTAGCCACTTTTGTTGGGGTGCCCTTGAATCAATTAAGTTCATTTCTTAAACTTACTCCAGAGCAACTTGGCAAGATGACACTTCCGGGCATACCGTATGATAGTACCAATAATCAGGTACTTGCCTGGATCACGGCAGCAGTGCAAGCCAATCAGGGAAAAGTTGCAAATTTTCTTATCAAGGGCGACAATGCTTCTAAGTACACTACTTTCAAATCGGTCATTGATGCTTTCAAGAAAAATGAAATTTTTAAATATAATCTTGTAACCAATGCTGAAGATGTGCCTCAGGGCTCAGAATTGTATAAGAAGAATATGATGTCACCTGCAAAGAGTGAATAGAAATTGAATTTAAATTATTTACAGAAAAATAAAATTATTTTATCATGGCAGAAATGGAGGTAAAACAAGGTGGCCACAAAAAGGGCCCCGGCGTTAAGAAAAGTAAAAAGCAATCTACAAGAGTAGATCTTACGCCTATGGTGGATCTCGGGTTTCTACTGATTACATTCTTCATTTTTACTACTACAATGGCGCAGCCTACAAGTATGAATCTGAATATGCCTAAGGATACAGATAAGCCAGATGAAAACACCAAGGTGAAAGAATCAGGCTCTCTTACTCTAATGCTTGGAAAGGGAAATGTAATCTACTATTATTACGGATCTGATCCCGCTACAATGCAAACCACAGGGTATAAGGATGTAAGAAATATTATCCTTGAAAAAAAGAAGAAAACACCGGCAGAAGATTTTTTTGTGATCATAAAACCAGATAAAGATGCTACCTATAAAAATGCAGTGAACATTCTGGATGAAATGAATATTAACGATGTGAGCCGGTATGCTATGGTGGATCCAACAGCAGATGAATATAATAAAATTCAATTGACTGAGCAAGCCGCCGGAGTTAAGTAAAAATTATAATCCGTTTTTGAAATCTTTATAAAAAAAATGCAATAATGGAAGCGAATCAAATTTTAAAATCAGATTTCCTGGATATTCTCTTCGAAGGGAAGAATAAGGAATATGGGGCTTACGATCTGAGAAAAACATACAATAAACGGATCACTACTGCACTGATAGTTACCCTAGCTACAATGCTGGTGCTTTTAGTAGGTTCGGCTATTGCTAACAAGATCAAGCCTAAGCAAGATGAAAAGGAGATTGTGGTAAATGAAACCAATCTTCAACAAATAAAGCCGGATGAGCCGCCACCGCCGCCGCCACCACCACCGCCCAAACTGCCACCACCACCCCCGGTAGCAACGGTGCAATTTACTCCACCCAAAGTAGTTAAAGATGAGGAGGTAGTGAAGCCACCACCAGAAATTAAGCAAATTGAAGAAGAAAAAATTGCTGTAAAAACTGTGGAAGGAACAAAAGATCTGGGTATCGTAGCACCCCCATCGGAAGAAAAGGGAACACAAGTGGTAGCAGCGCCAGTTGAGAAGAAAGAAGATCCTGATAAAGTATTTACCAAGGTGGAGATAGAAGCTCAGTTTCCGGGAGGTCCAGGCAAGTGGGCACAATATGTGCAGCGCGCCATTCAAGCTGAAGCTGATGAATTCTCAGAATCAGATTACGGAACATGTGTAGTAAGATTTATAGTGGATAGAAATGGAAATGTGAGTGATGTACAGGCCACCACAATGAAGGGATCTAAATTGGCAGAAATTGCTGTAAATGCAATTCGTAAAGGGCCAAAATGGATTCCTGCACAGCAGAACGGACGGCAAGTAAATGCTTACAGGCTTCAACCGGTAACGCTCACTAACCCGGATCAGTAATTAAAATTTTATTGAATTTTATTAAAAAGGAGATGTTTATAGCATCTCTTTTTTTTTGAGTAGATATGTAATTCATTGATAAGCTATTAGTGTGTAATACCCTTTTTTATCTACATATTGGATAGTATTATACCTACAGGAAAAATTTGTGACTAAATTCTATTAAAATTCGATAAAAAGCAAAGATTTATAATTCCACTTTTAATTACACATAGCCACTCACCATTCTTTCT
This sequence comes from Bacteroidota bacterium, assembly GCA_018268075.1. GTDB lineage: Bacteria > Bacteroidota > Bacteroidia > Chitinophagales > Chitinophagaceae > Ginsengibacter. The sequence goes on from JAFDXH010000140.1 coordinate 4,335, forward strand.
GCCCCAAATAAAACGCATACCTTACTTTCGTAGTCACAATATTAGTTATGGTTAGAAAAATTTTATCTTCCCTCTTC
>JAFDXH010000141.1 GCA_018268075.1 Bacteroidota bacterium
AATCTGCTTAAAAACAATCTAAAGTATTAAATTTGTATATGGCAATTTTAAAATTCAGAGTTTACTGGGAGGAAGATGATAGTGTGTATCGTGATATAACCATCATGCATACACAGACTTTTTTGGAACTTTATCAGATAATATTGAAATGTTTTGAATTTGACAACAAGCATGCTGCTACTTTTTTCAGAAGCAATGACCATTGGCAACGTGGCAAAGAAATCTCTTTGGAAAAATATGATAAAGAATACAAAGCGGCACCTTTGATAATGGCCGATACCATTATCGGATCAGAAATTAAAGACCCTAATCAGAAATTTATTTTCCTATACGATTTTCACAAAAACTGGACCTTCTTAGTAGAGCTTATAAATGTAAATAAGGATTCGGTTAATATAGGTACATTCCCTGCATGTGTGCGCAGCGAAGGTATTGGCCCAAGCCAGTATGGTACCAAGGGTATTGTAAATGAAAAACTCGCAGAGTTGGAAGAAAAATATGATTTCAGTAGCGCGATTCCTGCTGATGGATTTAATGAAGAAGGCGAGGAGGAGGCTAATGAGGAAGAGGAGCAGGAAGAGGAAAGCAATGAAGAATTATAATACAGCAGTTTGGATAATATCCTTGTAAGTATAATACCCTGCCATATATAATGAACCCCAAAAAATGTATTGTCATTAGCGGTCCCACTGCATCAGGCAAGACAGCTTATGCAATTTCTCTTGCATTAAAATATAATACTTGTATTATTTCTGCTGATAGCAGGCAATGTTTTAGTGAGCTCAATATTGGGGTAGCTCGTCCTACTCCGGATGAATTGGAAAAAGTTAAACATTATTTTATTGGAAACCTATCTATTACAGATGAGGTGAATGTGAAAATTTTTGAACAATATGCTTTGGAAAAAGTTCATGAAATTTTTGAAGAGCATGATGTGGCAATTGTGGCTGGTGGTACAGGGCTGTATATAAAAGCTTTTTGCGAAGGATTGGATGATATTCCTGGTACTACTCCTGAATTACAAAATTCTATCAGGGACAATTATAAAATTTATGGTACACCATGGCTCGAAGAGCAATTGAAAACCCACGATCCATATTTTGCTCAAAAAGGTGAAATGAAAAACCCGCATAGAATGATGCGTGCCTTAGAGGTTGTTCTTTCTACAGGTCAATCTGTACTTGAATTTCATTCAAAAATAAAGGTGAAGCGCCTTTTTTTGTTAGAGCATCATTACATGGAGGTACCCAGAGGCTTATTGTATGACCGTATCAATAACCGGGTGGATATGATGATTGCCAATGGACTAATTGAAGAGGCTCAAAATTTATTTAAATACAGGCATTTGAATGCTTTACAAACTGTAGGTTATAAAGAGTTGTTCGAATATTTCGATGGAAATATTTCTCTTGAAAAAGCTGTAGATGATATCAGGAAAAATACACGACACTTTGCTAAAAGGCAAGTTACCTGGTTTAAAAAATTTCTTGAAAATATAGACTATGAAGCTGTCAAAATTTAAAACCTACGGTTGCCAATATATTCCCACCTGTATTTCTTAGCGATGCTGGAGAATTGGCTACGTCATGAAGCTGATAAGGATAATTTATATCTTTATTTAATGAATACACATAAGTAAGATCAAGAAATATTCCTTTATCTCTGTAGCCCAATCCGCCAGAAACTTTGGTGATAGCTGCACTTTCATTTTGATATGGATTGCCATAGTATGCACCGCCCAGCCTTAGCATAAAAGTATTAAGCTTGATCTCGCCTCCCAATTTCAGGTTGATGGCATTTTTGTATAAATTATCAATATTTTTATTAACTGAATTGTAATAAGAACTGCCTTCAGCATCGCCGGAAGTAGCATGAAATGCAGCGCCTTTATAATTCAAGTATTCTATATCTGCCGTAATGAAAGCCTTTTGACGCCTTACATCTTCTGTTTCACGAAAAACGTAAGAAGCGCTGCCGATAAATTTCCATGGTGTGGTAATGCTGTATTTTGAAATTAAAGGATCGCCGCCTGTGAGGTCGAGGCTGCTGATTTGTTTTAAGCCTGCACCACCATATCCTTCAAGATCTGTAACCAATGAGGTGGAGTAACTATCAGTAAGTTCATAATAGGTAGGAGTGTGAATTGCCAGCCCAAGCCTCACATATTCCACTGGTTTATAAATCATTCCTAATTTTAAGTTTACACCAATGCCTGTGGTGTTCAGTGATTCGCCTGCTTTGAAATAATTAAAATGATTATTCAAATTCCCCGATGCATCAGTTTCAGTAAAGGTTGATTGACGGTCATATTTAATAAAAGGCACAGTAATAGTAGCACCAAAATAAAATTTATCCTGAATATTTGCAGCGCCTCCTAAACTTAATTCATTGATCCCCCCTTTTGTAACAATGTTATTTTCCTGAATCAACCCATAGGCAGGATTTGCCTGAGATACATAGCCACTTACGGTGCTATCTGGGTTATAGGTAGGATCTACGAGGTAAGTTCTAATAGCCAAACTGCTGGTGTACGGAAAATCTGATTGAGCCTTGTTGGGATCGGTGGCATTATTTGAAATCAATTCTTCCAGATATTTTTCTGAATAGGAACTTTTATTATTTGTGCCTTTATAGTAAACATAATTATTAAAATCTGCAACCTTTCGAAAGCCAATAGCAATAGCAGAAGATCTTAATTTACTATTAGGGGTGGGCATAGCAAATACAAAACCTGTAGCACCTAAGTTGAAATTGTTTTTTGTGGCACTCGCTGTTTTACCTAAATAAGTGGATGAATTATTTTTAAGAGAATAGGAAGGTGTAAAAACAAAATCTCCGGTATTATAAAACCCTAATCCTGCAGGGTTAATATATAAAGAGGTGAACTCGCCCCCAAGGGAAGCACCGGCACCACCTATGGCCTGATTTCTTGCTGTGCCCCCTTCTTCAGAAAGTCTAGAAAGCCTTAATGCATCTGCAGGCTCTTGAGCAAAGGAAGCGATTGACAATAATATTGAAATGAGTGAAATGAATATTGTTTTCATAAATAAATTTTATTCCTCAAAAAAGCACACGGATATATGCAATTCTTATTTTCTGTAATTCTGAAACATGATGAGTAACTGTTGTCAAAATATTTTACCCCTTATTTTCTAAATACCCTTGCTGGTGCGCTGCCCCCACTATTACTATTTCCAGAAGACCTGCTTCCTGAATTAGAGGAGCTATTAAAGTCTCTGGTAGGATTAGATTCAGTGCTTCTGTTGGTATTGAAGGTTCGGGTATTGGCCGGGCGGCTATTAGAATTTCTTTCAGAAGTGTTGCTGCCTGAATTAAATACTCTACGAAGTACATTGCCTACACCAGAGGATGGGCGCTGTGTAGGAAAGGTACGTGCCGGTGCGGGTGTATATCCATTAGTGCCTCGATTGGCAGCGCCATAACTACCTGTAGCGCCATTCATCCTTCTTACCCCACGGTTAGTATTTACTGTTCCTATTCCCGGATAATAAGGAAGATAGTTGCCATAATAATTTCCATAATATCCTGAATGGCCATAACCATAGTTGCCATTATAATATGGATAAGGATTGTAAAAGCCATTATAGTTAAACCCATTTAAATAACTGTAACTATAAGGATTGTAAAAATTATTATAGCCAAAATAGTTGTAGCCATAGGGGCTTCCAAAGTAGGGTGAAAAGCCCATAGAATAATAGGGTGAATAGCCGCCAAATCCTAAACCGATAGAAATTGAATTGCGATAAACAGGATTTCTAATGCCACGGCGTATTTCATATTCTTCACTATTGCGGTAATCATAAGAATTACGGTCATCCTGATTGTACTGGGTTACATAATCATCGTTGGCCGGTGTAGGTGAATAATAAACATCATCAGGTGTTTGACCGGTACGGTAGGCAGTTGAGCAACTTCCAAGTACCAATACAAAAGCGATAAAAAGTAAATATTTTGTTTGCATAATGATAAGTTTATGAATAAAGAATGATGTTTTACATTTGCGCCTTGTAAATTTAAGAAGATTTCAGGCTTATATAACGAAGGCCGCACTCGCACATTGTTAAATTTAGGCTAAACGCTAAGAAAGTTTAAATAAAAATGGGTTGAGGAGAAGCCGTCTTTTAAAAACGTGATATTAAATAAAAAATATAGAAATGAGTAAAGAAATAACAAGCAGGGAAAAGGATTATTCTCAGTGGTATAATGATCTTGTGATTAAAGCAGGCTTGGCAGATTATAGTGCAGTTCGTGGGTGTATGATAATAAAGCCTTATGGGTTTGCCCTATGGGAAAATATGCGGGATCAATTGGATAAGCGCTTTAAAGAAACAGGTCATCAGAATGCTTATTTTCCATTATTTATCCCCAAAAGCTTTTTAAGCAAAGAAGCTGCTCATGTAGAAGGATTCGCGAAGGAGTGCGCTGTAGTGACACACTACCGGCTAAAAAATGATGAAAATGGAAATGGTATCGTAGTAGATCCTGAGGCTAAGTTAGAGGAAGAATTAATTATTAGGCCTACCTCTGAAACCATTATATGGAATACTTACAAATCATGGATACAATCTTACCGCGATCTGCCATTGCTGATCAATCAATGGGCCAATGTAGTACGATGGGAAATGCGTACACGGTTATTTCTGAGAACCACAGAATTTTTGTGGCAGGAAGGGCATACCGCACATGCCACCTCACAGGAAGCTATAGACGAAACTGTACAAATGCTGAATGTATATGCTGAGTTTGCAGAAGAATATATGGCCTTGCCTGTAGTAAAAGGGGTAAAAAGTATTAATGAAAGATTCGCCGGTGCTGTAGATACTTACTGTATTGAAGCCCTGATGCAGGATGGTAAAGCATTGCAGGCCGGAACTTCCCACTTCCTCGGACAAAATTTTGCAAAAGCCTTTGACGTAAAATTTAGTGACAAAGAAAATAAACTTGAATATGTATGGGCTACAAGTTGGGGAGTAAGTACTCGACTTATTGGCGCTCTTATAATGGCTCATAGTGATGATGATGGCCTAGTTTTACCGCCCAAATTAGCGCCCATACAAGTGGTGATTATTCCTGTCTTTAAAGGCGCAGATCAAAAGGCCTTGGTAGATGAAAAGGTAAATGTGATAGTAAATGATTTTAAAGCACTGGGCATTTCAGTAAAATATGATGATGATGACAGCAGGCGCCCCGGATGGAAATTTGCTGAGTACGAGATGAAGGGAGTACCGGTGAGGATAGCAATAGGGATGCGCGATATTGAAAATAATATTGCTGAGGTAGCAAGACGGGATGATAAAACAAAACAATCTGTTTCGCTGGATGGAATTGCCAATACCGTAAAAGTTTTGTTGGAGGAAATTCAAATCAATATTTATTCGAAGGCTAAGAAGTTTAGAAATGAACACATTACCCAAGCCGAAACCTGGGATGAATTTGTATCGCTATTAGATGGCAAAGGTGGTTTCATTTCAGCGCATTGGGATGGAACTTCCGAAACAGAAGAAAAAATTAAAGAATTAACTAAGGCAACAATCAGGTGCATTCCTTTGGATAATAATAAAGAGGATGGAAAATGCATTCTAACAGGTAAGCCAAGCAGAGAGCGGGTTTTATTTGCCAGAGCCTATTAAGTCATTTATTTAGGCGAGTTTGAAATATGTTGCCTCATCTTTCAAATAAAGCCTCATCGAGGCGACAGGTAGATATCATCGAGGCGACAGTTTGGTAAATAAAGGAATCACAATCAAATAAAGCCTCATCGAGGCGACAGTTTGGTAAATAAAGGAATCACAATCAAATAAAGCCTCATCGAGGCGACAGTTTGGTAAATA
>JAFDXH010000142.1 GCA_018268075.1 Bacteroidota bacterium
TCAGGGCCCCATTCACGCTATGTTATTTATATATTGATATCAAAAATTGACATCGATCAATCTCTTCATTTAAACTCATTGATTATCGTAAATGATTAATATCTGTGTCGAAATAACATATCGCGAATCAAGCCCTGAAAATCATACATGCCACAAAATAATCAACATTTATTCTGTACAACGTAATATAATAGATATATATGATGGTTATTTAATATACACAAGTTAGACATAATGCTTTTATGATCATATAGCATCATGAAATTAATATGATATTAATTCCGATTATTATAACCGAATGCAATAACAAGATTTTTAAATTAATTATGCCAAAGGATATTACGTTTAATGACACTCTTTTCTTTGAAAAATGAAATAAACATAAATAAAATGTATATGTGTTTTAAAGATATGACGACATATGTAATTAATGCAAGATATCGATCAAGAATTATTACCGGGAGTACGGGATAATTAGGCCAGGGTAATATGCTACCTATTTTCAAAATTAATTTGGATCAGTATATCCTTTTTTAATTATTATATATTCACATTTAAATTAAAATTTAGTGCTTTATTAAATGATTTAATTATTATTTGTTTATTAATTACTTTCTTTATTGCAATCAATAAATGTCTAATTCCATCATTCATATTTGGTGCTTTCAGATCTCCTATGTCACCTTTATGTTTCAACATATTTTCTATATCAGCAATCCTTTCAATCTTCCATAATCGTTTAGCCGAAGATTTTAATGGTCCATTTATTCCAACATCTAATGGTTGAAATTTTCCTGTTTGTCCTACTGGAACGTATATTAGATGTATGTTTTTCTTTTTTGATTCGTCTTTAATTTTCTCTGTAATATGAGAACTATATTGATCTAAAATTAATGTAGAATTTTTATCCTTACTATGTTTATGTATATTTTCTAGAATAACTAACATAATTTGTTCGTTTACCCAGCCATCTTTTGTATAATGTTTTTCTATTCCTGGATGAGCGTCTAATGAATTTAAACATCTATCTGTTTTACCTTTTTAAAAAACTATTGGATCTGCAAATGTTCCTGCTGCATTGGCGTAAAAAATAACTGTGAAACCTAATTTAAGATCGCCAGAAAAACTGATTTTTGTTGAGTCTGCACCTGTATGACCAAATGTACTCTGAACCATATTTATAGTTCTCCAATAAGTTTCATCCATATTCCAGAAATTTTCTGCTCCAACTCTTTCTAATTCACTTTTGCACTCTTTCAAAAAAAATTCATTATCAGATGTGCTATCATTTTCAGACATTCTTTTTTTTGATGGTGATACTGAAGAGATTCCCCATTTCTTTTTAAAATCTGTGCACCATCCTACACTAGCTGTAAAAAGATCATTATCTGGATATAATTCCTTCCATTTATCGAGTGCATAAATTTTTAGATCTTCATTGTCAAATGACAAATGTCTATCTATATATTCTTTTTTAATATGATCAGCCATTTCTCTTTCTTGATCTACAGTGAATAATTTGTTTTTATGACCTCTATGATCTTCCAAAGATGTTTTTCCTAACAATGAATATTGACGGAATTTATTTTCTAATGTACTTTCAATAATGCCAAATTTATTGGATATAGTTTTTAAATAATTTTTATCTATGTCTTTGATAGAGAGTAATTCTTGTATAACTGTTTCCCAAGACCAATTAGCTAAATTATATTTTTTATATGGTCTTCTTTTGACAGTGTACCGATTTTTTGTGTGATATTTTATTTTCCGAGGATAAATATCAGTCATTTATATACTGCACATACAAAAATATTAAAACCTATTAATATAAAAAGAATGTATGTAACCAAATTTATTTCTGAAATATGATACAGTATAACTTCCACCAATTATCCAGTATCCCGGTAAATGGTTAGATTCAATAAGAAATAAATCAGAAACTCATTTACAAAGGGAGGACGGGAAAGCCCCTGACTTTAGTCTGGGGATGAAAGTCCCCATATTGATTATCGTTCAATGATTTTCTCTAACAATAATAAGATTTAAATGATATAAATATATAACTACCATAACAATCTTATATGTCTAAATACAATAGCAATGGCAATTGTAAATTTAATATATCATTTCATATTGTATGGATTCCAAAATATCGTAAACATATTTTAGTTAATGCTATTGAATTGCGATTAAAAGAATTGTTAAATGAAAAAATCCTATCATTAGAACTCAATTTAGTAGCTATTGAATGCATGCCTGATCATGTACATTTATTTATTAAATCAAAACCGACTGTAAATATTTCGTTTGTTATTAAAATGTTAAAAGGATATACTAGTCGTGTATTAAGATGCGAGTTCTATTGTTTGAGAAAATTAAAAAGTTTATGGGCACCTGGCTATTTTTGTGAATCAATTGGTAATATTACAGAAAAGACAGTAATTAAATATATTTCAAATCAAAAAAATATTTAATTTTTTTAAATATAATGAAATGATTTAAACACTAGTGACATACATAAAATTATCATATAAAATTAAAAAAGTTAATGTAATGGATGATAGTTCCGATGATGAATTGTCTGAAAATATTAATGATTGTGTATTATCTGCAAATGTAGATAGCGATGAACCTAAATTAAAAACAAAAAAGAAGATTGACGAAATCCATGTCATTAAATGTAAGCTCAAGAATGTAATCAAAAAATCTAAGGGATATAAATTACGCGATATTATCAAAGAACATGTCTGTAGAACTAATAAAATTATATTAGAGGGCATTTATCTATTTAATATTTATATATTATATATTCTTGAATACAATAAACCTATGACGATTAATAAGAGCACTATCCGACGCTGTGCGAGGCTTTTGTTAGATGGTGCAGGTGATTCAAGGTTAACTGGAAATGTAGATGAAGATATATTAATTAAGCTGGTTAGAGACAAATATTTTGAATTTCCAGTTGAAGACAGAAAACATGATTTTTCGTGTGATGAAAATAGTTTAATGAAACCAGTAGAAGCTACATGTGATTCTTATTTAACAAACCTTAAATTACACATCGGATTAAATTTTAAAAGATATCAAAAAAGATATCTTATGTCCAAATTAACAAAATATGTTCAACTGTTATTAGGCGAAGAACGTTTGAATGATTGTAAATTTATATTATACGCTGTACAACAACATATCAATGGTAATACAAAATTCAGTTACAGGACTGACGAGCGTTTAAATAGATACAATCAATTGTTTGAGAAATTTAAATTAAATGGTTTTATAGAACAAGAAACTAAAATATTAAAAGAGCATATTAAATTTAATATAGAATCAGGTCAAGAAATATCAGCTGTATCTGATGAAAAAATATTCTATTATCTTAGATATTTTTGTGTATTATTGAAAGAGTTAACCGTAAATAATATTAAAAAATTTTCACTGATCCCTCATTTTGCACCAAAAAATAGACACATTCATTTTGAAGCAAGATCATTGTGTGTAATATATAATAAATGGAAAAATGAGAAAATAAAAATAAAAGACTTTGAAAAGAATTATAAAAAGTATTTCGATAAAATGTTTACGACTAAGAAACGATTCAGAAAAATGCTAAAGAAATATCCGGATATACGTTCAATTTCTACAGATGGTTACAGTATTTCGATTGGATTTCAAAAATTAAAAACAGTTAAATTTGCACCTAAAACAAAAAAATCACCAAATGAACCAGACAATAAACCAAAACAGAAAACAAAACCAATCGAAAAACCAATCAAAAAAACGGAAAAAGAACCGGAAAAAGAACCATTAGATTTTGAAACAGAATATAATAATTTGCCAAAGAACACAGAAAAAATATTTGAAGTAAATGATATTAGAACAACTGAGGATTTTTTAAATAAATTTAATATTGCTGGATGTGATCCCGGTAATGCGGTAATGCTCGATATATCATTCGAGAATGGATTACATTTTACAATACATAAAAATTATTACAATGATCTGGCACATGTAACGAGAAATAAGATATTATTAGATGAAGAAACAGAAAAGAAAGGAATGAACGAAATTTATTCAGAAATGGCATTAGAAACAACAAAAACAACCTCGATAGATGAGTATATGAAATATGTTAAAACAGTAAGAAGAAACTGGGATAGAATATGGGACTTTTGTACTAGTCAGAAAATAACATCACTAAAATTTGATTCACATGTGTATAAAGACAAAGCAATTTCCAGAATAGCGAAGGAAATAGTATCAGCAGCACAGGATCAGACAAAAGTATATAAGAGA
>JAFDXH010000143.1 GCA_018268075.1 Bacteroidota bacterium
AAGTAAAGGCTTCAATTGCTGAACAGGGCAAGTAACTTCGGTTCGCAAACATTAATGAATGTTATATACACAAGAGGTTATGTAAAAACACAAATTGCCAGATGAGTCTAACAATTCTCCGTAAGCACAGACTATATCAATATCCAATGCTAACGTTTTATTATTTCGACACCGTGATTTTCAAATTATAACCGATATTTATTCTGAATTTCTGTTGCTTCCTTTATCTGCTCATCATACGTAAGCATTTCATACTCCTTCAAAATATCATTCACTTTAATATAAGGATCTAGGCTTTCAAGCGTGGCCCAGTTTTCCGGATGATATATTTTAAAGTTGATTTTCTTTCCGTATTTTTTTTGTATGGAATCAAATTTTTTGACATTCGGCCAAACATGAAGAAACTCCTTTTCCAGATTTACAGGAGCACAAACCCACCTTGCAAATTCCCCATCCGATGCAATTACATCTCCCGTCATATCTATTACCTGTGAATCTTCTCCTGTACTGGCTACGATATAATAATGATTGACCCAGGCATGATTGGACAATGTATTCAAAAAAGGACCCTGGGAAGGGAAGCATACAATTTCAGCGCCGTCTTTCTTTAAGGAATGCCAGCTATCAGTATATTCAGCATCAAAACATATCTGCATCCCGACTGTACCAAAATCGGTTTTGAAAACACCGGGGTTAACGGGTCCTGGTGTAACTGCACCGCCTTTGTAATATGCTCCTGGAACTATTTCGGTACCGGTGGGATGAACTTTGTGATATACTCCCACAGAATTGCCCTGCCGGTCCAACAGTATGGAGCTGTTGTAAAAACGTCCTCCCTTCTTTGTTAAAATGGGGCATGTAATGTAACAATTCTGTTTTCTGGCAACGTCCGCCAACATGTTGGTAACAGGGCCGGGGATTGTTTCATCCTCTGCAACTGCATGAAGGGTATGTGGCTCGTTGACCCAAGAAATATTAATTGTTTCCGGCAGACAAATAATGTCGGGTTCAAAAACATAAACACTTTCCATTCTTTCAAGAACATCTTTCATCCTTTTCTCAATAGTCTCTACCGGCCAAAGCCCTTTCAGGCTAATGCCTGCAACCCATACCTCCCGCGGAAGACGGTTCTCTTTTTTAACAATCCTGTTCATCAAAAACTGGTCGTTCATATAAATGATTTGACATTCTTATTATTTTCCTTCCCTGTATTTAACCTGTAATTCTTTTTCGCTGTTTATTATGTCTGCATATACAGGAACTTCAAACTCTTTTAAAACATTTAAAGGTTTTAACTGCGGGTCGCGGCTTTCAATTGTAGTAAAACCTGTGGTGGCCCATACTTTAATTCCTAATCTGTCTCCATACTTTTTAATCAGATCAGGTAACCGGCCATTGATTTCCCAGGTACGGGTAACCACCTTGTGCAGATTGATGGTAGCCCAGGCGTATCTCACAAATTCACTGGAAGCATCAAGATCGTTTCCGGAAATATCAATGACCCGTGCATCGCCGCCTGTGCTTGAGATGATGTAATAATTATTTTTCACCGCATAATAATTCAACATCCTTCCCCCGGGAAACTGTGATGAGAATAACACGATATTTGCTCCTTTATTCTTCAGGTTGTCCCACCCATCAGCCCAATTTGCATCATAACATATCTGCATACCTACTTTACCAAAATCTGTTTCAATAACGGGTTGATCAATGGCGCCAGGCACAATACCACCACCTTTGTAATATGCTCCCGAAACTATTTCCGTTCCTGTGGGATGAGTTTTATGATACACACCTGCAATGTTTCCTTTTCGATCAAGCAGCAGGCTGCTGTTATAAAAATGCCCGTCCTTTTTTGTGAACAGCGGACATACCACGTAACAGTTATTTTTCTTTGCAAAGGCTGCTACCCTCCTTGTCACCGGCCCGGGAACCTTTTCATCTTCTGCCAACTCGCTAAGTTGCATTCCTTCTTCAGCTTCCCGCACCCAGGATGTATCAAACAATTCCGGCAGGCAAATAAGATCAGGCTTCATGCCGGCAACTTCTTCCATTCTCTCAAGCATCCTTTTAATTCTCAATTCCCTGGTTGTTTCGGGCCAAAGTCCTTTCAAATCCACACTGGCTATACTTACAACACCGGGTAATTTTTTATTTACACCAATATCATTATCACTGGTTGAAGGATTGGCCGAACTTATTGCCGGGATGGATACCCCTGCAATTCCGGCGCTCAAGCCCAGCGTTGAGTTTTTTAAAAAATTTCTTCTTGAAGTGTTTTTTCCATTATTCATAAAATATCATTCCGGCAATTTAGAAAGCGCTTCATTCAAGACTATCCCTGAGAAAGAAATTTAAATTAATAAATTCCCGCTCTGGCTTTTTACCCGATATTGCTCATTCATTACCTTTTTTGGTATTAGCACCGGAGGCATACAGGGCTGAAAAAACAACTTAAAACAGTACCTGCACTCAGAAAAGGTGTATAATATTATCAACAACTTAACCGGTAACTGTTTTTTTGCTGCTTATTGAATTGATCAGCAAATAGACCATGCAAATACCTAATACTAACATGCCTGTCGTTTGTCCAAGATTATCCGAAATGATGCCTATGGCCAAAGGGACAATTGCGCCGCCGATAATACCCATCATCATTAAACCCGAAATCTCGTTCCAATAGTCCGGTTTGTGTTGCAACGCTTTGGAAAAAATAATTGAAAAAATATTGGCTATAGTAATTCCTAACAAAAATATCCCAATATAAGTGCCGGTTAAGGAAGATACCAATAAAGTAAAGGCCAGCGAAATAAGGGCCAGAACCACGGTCACCGTATAGAATTTATTTGCAGGGATACGTGATAAAAGAATTGCTCCAAAGAAAGCGCCTACGGCTTTGGCAACAAAATACAAACTGATTCCCAGGCCTGCTTCCGCAAGGGGCAGATTAGCTTTCGCCATTAAATATTTTGGAATGGATACATTAAGGCCTACGTCAATGCCGACAACAAGCATTATTCCTATGAAATAACCAAGGATAGTGCGGTCATTTAACAATTGAAAACAATCCTTAAATGAGCGTTTTTTCCCTTCATTTTCTGTCTCATTAATATTGACAACGTTGATCCAAACAGCCGCAAGAACGGATATTCCGCCAAATAAGGGAAACAGGTATCGCCAATTGCCGAGATAAAGCGCAGCGGCACCCGATAAAACAGGTCCCAGAAAAGAGGATATGGCTTTTACAAACTGTCCAAATGTAAGGCTGCTAGCTAATTTCGAACCAGGTACAATATCACCCACCAGCGGATTCAGGGATACCTGGAGCATGGCATTGCCAATGCCCAACATAGCTAATGCCAGCAGAATGCTGACAAAATTGTAAGACACTATGGGGATGAAAAGGGCTATTGCGGTTATCACGATACTAGCAAAGACGGTTTTCCTTCGGCCTATTTTACTCATTAATATCCCTGTAGGAATGGAGAACAGAACAAACCAAATATACACCATCATCAAAATCAGGTTACCAACCGTATCGCTTAGCTGAAAATCCTGTTTGATGTAGTTTGAAGCGATCCCTACCAAATCAATAAAGCCCATCACGAAAAAACCTAACATCACCGGTAAAAACTGGTTGAGCTTAATCTTTTGCTGCATATTTTTTATTGTTTAAAGTCTCTGCTTTACTTATTTTTTCCTGCATGGCCAATTCAATATAGTGTACCAATGAATGGATCACTTTAATATGAATTTCCTGTGCACGGTCGGAATACCCGTTATAAGGAACATGGATTTCGACATCACATATTGCAGCCATCTTTCCGCCCGATTTTCCGGTGAGGCCAATAACTTTCATCTCTTTTTTCCTGGCGGATTCAATAGCATTGATTACATTCAAGGAATTTCCACTGGTACTGATAGCTAACAAAATATCTCCGGGCTGACCCAATGCTTCCACCATGCGGGAAAAAATATAATCGAAACCAAACTCGTTGGCCACGCAAGTAATATGCGACGGGTCACAAATTGCCAATGCAGGCAAAGGGATGCGGTCATTTTGAAATCTTCCAGTCAGTTCCTCGGCAAAGTGCATGGCATCACACATTGAGCCGCCATTGCCGCATGAAATAATTTTGTTTTTGTTTTCCAATGCGTGAACCATCAATTGACCAGCGTTCTCAATTTTTTCCCAGGCTTGCGGATTGGAAATAAAAGCTTCCAATATTTCCTTTGCCTGACGAAAATTTTCTTTGATCTGTTCTATCAGCATTCTGTTTTATTTTCAGTATTTAAAACTGATTTTTCAAATAACTTTTCACGTAATCATCCACACCATCCTCCAACGATGTAAAAGGCTTGTAATACCCTGCTTCCCGAAGTTTCGTCATATCGGCCTGAGTAAAATATTGGTACCTGTCCTGTAAAGTTTCCGGCATATCAATAAAACGTATATCGGATGATCGTCCCATAGATGTAAAG
>JAFDXH010000144.1 GCA_018268075.1 Bacteroidota bacterium
GCCACGGCATCGTATTTCTATGGGCCGCTTCAACCCGGAACCAATTAAAAAGCTTTCATAGTTCATTCTTTTTATAATGGCTGATTTTCGAATTTCTTAAAGACAATATTTTAAAATGTTAAACAAATAAAAATACGATTATGCCAAAAATTGTAAGACTACACGCATTTGGAAGCGTAGAAAATTTGAAAATAGATGAATTGCCATCTCAACCTTTAAAGGCAGATGAAGCAAGGATTAAAATTCAGGCTGCCTGCATCAGTCGTGATAACTTTATGCTTATCAATGCACACGATTTCAGTGCTTATGGCTTTCCTGTTCCCGAATTGCCCAGCAAATTATGTTATGAGGCATCGGGCATTGTTACCGAAGTCGGCGAAGAGGTTGATGGTTCGTGGGTGGGGAAAAAAGTAGCGCCAAATTTGTTTATTGACGAGATTAAGTACGGAATGTTGGGCGAAGAAGCCGTTATTCCCGCCTCTTTCCTATGTGAATATCCGCATAATCTTTCGCCCCAAGAGGCCGCCGCTTTTTGGGTACCTTATCTTACGGCGTACGGCGGATTGAAGTCGGTGGCAACTGTAAAGAAAGGCGATTATATTGCTATTACGGCAGGCGCTTCAAGCGTCGGATTGGCAGCTATACAAATTGCAAGAGATTTAGGAGCAATTCCCATAGCTGTAATACGTTCATCAGCCAAAAAAGAAAAATTATTGGAGTTGGGTGCCGCTCATGTCATTGCCACCAAAGAAGAAAACTATGCCGAACGTATTATTGAAATCACTTCGGGTAATGGTATTCAGCTCACTTTCGACCCAATAGGAGGAAGCATTTTGAAAGATTTAATTGCAGGAGCAGCTCAACGAGGTACGATTATACAATATGGTGTTTTAGGGAATGAACCTGTAACTTTTCCTTTACCTGAAATCATTGCCAAAGATCTTACCATCAAAGGATATTCCGTTGGTGGCGGTTTGCTATTTGATAATGCAAAAGCTGCGGAAGCAAGACGATATATTTTGGAAGGCTTGTCAAATGGAACATTCGTGCCGAGAGTTGCTAAAGTATTTCCGTTAGAAAACATTACTGATGCTTATTCATACCTCAACTCAAGCGAACAATTAGGCAGAATAGTAATTTCCACAGAATAATGGCAGTCCGTTTTTTTGATATTAATGTAAGCACGATAATCAACTTAAAAACCTCAAACAACAATGACACAACTGATTACAAGGTGTTTGCCAGCGTTTCAACTTGTTATTCAATAAATAAAGTTACACTTAAATAAAAATGATGTGAAAAATAACAATCGTACAAATTTCCTAAAATCAACCGCATTCATCACCGGTTCGGATTTTCTAATTGATGGTGGTGCCACGGCATCGTATTTCTATGGGCCGCTTCAACCCGGAACCAATTAAACAATCAGTTATGGCTACTCTTTTTAAATTTCATTACGGTTATGTTATCGTTTTCTGTTGTTGCCTGATAATGGGTATCAATATCGGATTGGTAATGAGCAGCGCCGGGATTTTCTATGAACCCGTAAGCACATCGCTTGGTGTATCGGTTGGCGAATTTGGACTGTATATGACTTTCGTCTATCTATTCTCTACCCTGATGCTTTCCGTTGCTGGAAAACTAATGGACAGATACAGTGCAAGGTGGTTACTCACTTTAAGTTCGGCGGTTTTGGGGTTAACTTTATTAGCAATGTCAAGATTTGATGCGGTCTGGCACTTCTACATAGCAGGTGCGGTAATCGGGTTGACGCTCGCATTCTTATTGTATCTTAGCTACCCGACAATGGTGAACCGCTGGTTCAATTCAAACGTTGGGTTTTTCATTGGGCTTTGCAGTGCGGCTTCAGGAATTGGAGGCGTAATTTTTAATCCCTTTGGTGGCTATCTGATAACCAATTATGGCTGGCGCAACACCTATCTTGTTTTCGGAGTGATTGTGCTTATCGTGGTTACTCCGTTACTCGCGTTGCTCTTGCGGAACTTTCCTGCCGATAAAGGGCAAAAGGCTTTTGGCGAAAAGCAAGCCGAAACTGTAAAATCGGGAGTGGATTACAGCGTTGCCCTAAAATCCCCCGTGTTTTATGCCCTGATTGTATTTGCATTGTTAATGATTTCGGTTTCCACCCTCAACCTGTTTTTACCAACCTATGTAACCAGTGTTGGTTATACCGTAGAACAATCTGCTTTCGTTGCATCTGCAATCATGTTAGGCGTTACCACCGGTAAGGTTGCATTGGGGTGGATCAACGACAAAAGTAGCCTGTCGGGAGTAGTAACTTCAATCGGCTTGGGCATTGCGGGATTTGCTTTTTTACTCTTCGGCGAAACAGGTATAGCAGTAATGACCATCGGAGGATTTCTTTTTGGTTGGGCGTATGCAGGCGTAACGGTAGAAACAGCATTACTGGTAAGAACGGTTTTCGGAAGTAAGGACTACGCCAAAATATTTTCCAATATTTCCATTGCCTTAGCCGCGGGAGGCACAATAATGTCTGGTGGATGGGGATATTTAGTCGATTTTATCGAGTTTAAATTTATTCTTACTACCGGAATTATGCTGCTACTGGCTTCAGATGCTTTAGGGTTTTATGCCATTCGGTTGAGCAGAAAATTTCAAATTGCTAACGCACCACCTTTCGATTAAGGCAATCTTTAAACAAGAAAAAACGCAGGCTGTCCAAAACGTTGGGCAGCCTTTTTAATTCACCAACCTCGCTCATGATCTATGGGTGAAAAAATATTTTCAAATCTTTACCTGCACTGTTGTTTCGGTAAGCCATCTCGAAAGTTCAGCAGCGAAAAATGACGTTTAGGGAAGAAAAATTCAACATACCAGCGTTTTATTTGCCATTTTTGTATTGCA
>JAFDXH010000145.1 GCA_018268075.1 Bacteroidota bacterium
ATCAGGCGGGCGAAGACAATCGCAATGTAGCACGGATGGCGGCTTTACTGGCAGGGTTGCCGGAAAGTGTAGCAGGAAATACAGTAAATAGGCTTTGTGCCAGCGGTCTGCAAGCGGTGATGGATGCTTCCCGGGCAATCATGTGCGGTGATGGCGCAATTTTTTTGGCAGGAGGTGTAGAAAGTATGTCGAGAGCGCCCTATGTGATTAGTAAAGCTGACGGGGCTTTCAGCAGAAAAGCTGAAATGTTTGATACCACCATCGGTTGGCGTTTTTCCAATCCTGAATTAGCTAAGAAATATTATCCGTTTACTATGGGTGAAACTGCAGAAAATGTTGCAAAGCAATGGCAAATATCTCGCCATGCACAGGATGAGTTTGCCTTTGAAAGCCAGCAAAAATATTTTGCAGCCTTGGCTGCCGGAAAATGGAAAGATGAAATAATCCCTATAGAAGTGACCCCTAACAAGCAGGAACAAATAATTTTTTCTACAGACGAGCATCCACGCAGAACTTCATTAGAGAAACTGGCAGCATTAAAACCTGCTTTTAGAAAAGATGGTACTGTTACAGCTGGGAATTCATCTGGTATTAATGATGGAGCAGCCATGCTACTTTTAGCTAATGAAGAAGTGGTAAAAAAGTACAATCTTACGCCTATGGCAAGCATAAAAAGTATGGCGGTAGCCGGAGTAGATCCTTCCATTATGGGAATAGGCCCTGTAGCGGCTACAAACAAAGCGCTGTTTCGTGCAGGCTTAAGTGTGAATGATCTGGATTTGATAGAATTGAATGAGGCTTTTGCTTCTCAGGCAATTGCCTGCATACATGATCTGGGGCTCGATCTGCAAAAGGTAAATGTAAATGGGGGCAGCATTGCTATTGGCCATCCTTTGGGGTGTAGTGGTGCACGTATAGCTACTACTTTATTGCATGAAATGAAAAGGAGTAATGCCCGCTATGGATTGGCTACTATGTGTGTAGGGGTGGGGCAGGGGGCAGCTATGATATTTGAGCGGATTTAATGGTGAATGGCTTTGTGCTATGGTTAAGCGCTGAGATGATTTTGTACGAAACTTATTTTTTGTATTATAATTTCATTTCTACCAGTTCTTTTTTTACCAGCCGGTAATTCATGAGAATGGAAAGAATAAAGAGTATAAAAGCAAGCAATAAAACACTCCAATGAAGTAATACCGGTAAGCCATTTTTTTGAGAAATAGATAGTGATGCAAAAAAATAATTAAACACCTGAGTAACTATTACAGCCAATAAAATAATATACCCATATACTAATATCCATTTTTTTGTAACCTGCTTTGACAGCCAATTGGGTGAATATCCCAGTGTAACCAACAGCCTTAAATTGTCTTTACTTCTTGCAATCATTAATTGTAAGTAGAATGCAAATAGCATAAGAGCAAGAACTACTACCAGCAACCCTAAAATACCCATACCACTCAGTACGCCCTGCAAAATACTTTTAATGCGGCCAAAGCGTATTTTATCCTTATTGATATGATAGTCATTCTTGTCAAGATACTTTAGCAATGAAGGATTGTTGGCATCTTTAGTTTTGATAAATACACGAGCTGCATGTAGAGAGGTGTCTTTTGTAAAAAACCAGTTATTGTAGTTCATGAATGTGTGTGGTACCAAAATGGAATTAATCCTATCTGATAGTGCAACGATATTCCCTTTATACATTTGCATTCCTGAAGGGCCTGAGCATTCAAGAGTAATATTTACTAATGAGATTGTTTGTGGAGATAATTGGGGAAGCCCTTGTGCCGGTGCAAATACATTGTACATTTCCAAAAAATCGGAACTAAAAATAATGGGAACTACCTGCTGCCCTGGCTGCCATGAAAATGATGGGGGTAAAGTATCAAGAAAATTATTGCTAAGGCTTTCTAAAAAAAGATCTGTGCTGAAAGGCAGCACATCACCGGCTGTAGCCCTTACCCTGAACTGGTTAGAGATAAGTGGCGACACATCTTCAATGGTAGTTTGATTTTTTAAATGATCTACATCTTGTTCATTAAAGGTGTTGTCTTTCCCCATATTTTCATTAGTAATATTTTTAGAAAGGGATACAAAATCATAGCCGCTTTTTCTTTCATTATTTTCTGAAAGTAGTTTGCTGATATTAATAAACGTTTGCAGGGATATTAGCAAAATGAAAATTCCAATTCCCAACCCAAAATATCCTGCCCACTTCGATATATTTTTTTCATTGGTGGATAGAAGCGGCTGTATTTTTTTGAAAAGTAGATTCATTTTTAGATTTACAAAATAGATGAGGGACAGTTTATATTCTCTACCATGTTTTATATTTTAAAGCAGTAATATTTTTTCGCCAGAAAGTAGTTCTAATGGTTTGAGATCCGCAAAAACCATTGCAGCGCCTCTTTTGCCACATTCCTCATAGATCAGCTCCATTGCTTTTTTTCTGTTATTTTCATCCAGGTGGCTATAGGGCTCATCTAATAATAGAAAATCAAAAGGCTGCATCATTGCTCTGATGATGGCAATTCTTTGCTTTTCGCCATAGCTGCAGGAGCTGCACATTTGATTTAATTTATCTGCAATGCCTAATCTTGATGCCATAGCCAATATGGCTTCACTTGTATGATAAGGCGCCAAGGCTCTTTTAATTTCTATATTTTGTAGGGCAGTTTGGTTTTCAAATAATCTTAGGTCCTGAAAGACAATGCTTATTTTTTGTTGCCGGTATTCGGCAAATTCATCGGGTGATAATTTTGAAATATTATTTTTATCATAAGAAATTTCTCCATCAAAATCTTTTCGCAACCCATAAATAAAATGGATGATAGAAGATTTGCCGGTACCAGAAGGGGCTACTATGTGCGTATGTTCCCCTTTTTTTATTTCAAGTTTTTTGCCCCATACTTGTGAAGCAGGTATTTTCTTACTATCAATATATTGGGGTACTACCCCATCAAGTGAGATCACCATCAATAAGAAATTATTTTGCTACGGTTGTGTCAATAGGTATTGTGTCCACTGGTGGTGGTGTCAATAATGAATCCATATTTGCCATCTTTGGCAGTGAAGCCTCTCTTTCTTTATTGATTTTATACATCTCATCAGCAAATAGTGCTAATTGTTTTAGGCTATTTGTTTTTTCATCCACCATGTTTACTTCGATGTTGCTTTTGATTGCTCCATCTTCAAAATCGCCTCCTTTAAACGTAGCATTTTTCCATGTCTTTAGGCTTGCATCAAGCGCCTTTTTTTCGAATGAGTCCGTTTTTATATTTGTTGAAATAATAGAAAGTAATTTTTGAAAATCAAGGTAAGCGCCAAATGGATGGTTATCAATCTTATCCAGAAAATCAAATGTTGATTTGCTTTTACCACTCAGAAATCCATTAGCAAAAGTTGTATGATTACTTACTACAAAATATTTATCGGTCAATTGTGCATTTACAAAGGTGTCTGCACTCATTGAATTCTTAAACTTATCCAGATAATTCATAATCTTTTGAAATG
The DNA here is from genome assembly GCA_018268075.1 of Bacteroidota bacterium. Lineage (GTDB taxonomy): Bacteria > Bacteroidota > Bacteroidia > Chitinophagales > Chitinophagaceae > Ginsengibacter. The sequence goes on from JAFDXH010000145.1 coordinate 3,517, forward strand.
AAGGTTTGTCGTTTACCCCCATTGCAAAGAGCATGTTCATTTCAGGCATCATAGAGCGATTCATTGTCATTCCCTGCTGTGTCAATGAGGTGTCGTTCTTCATGTTTAGGTCGGTAATCGCTACTAAAAGATTGCCATTATTGGCTTTTGTAATATCCTGTAGATTGAAGCCCGCTTGTTGTAAAAACATATTGGCTATACCATCGGCACCAATGAGTTTTATCAATTCTTCTATAGCAGCCGGTTTAAAATTGGCAGCAAACATTCCAATCACATTTTGTGAAGGAATATTTTTGATCATTTCGGTATTTATTTTGGTGCCATTGTATTTTTTATAGAAATCGCCTAATTCTTTACTTACATAATTTCTTTGATCTACTGCGATTTTTCCATCATCAAAACTTACTCTGTAGGTAGCTAAGTTCCCTTTAAAAAACACATCCAGCTTCATCATGCCAAGCATGCCGAGCGCTGCATTATTATTCATAATCTCTTCCATATTCTGCCACATATATATATCGCCTTTTTGATTTACCAGATCACTGTATTTGGTATTATTGGCCAGGCTGCTATCTGTTTTTAAATTAAAAAGATTTGTAGCGAATGCAGTCAGGGCAGCGCTGTTATCTTCCGGGCTGGTGGCAGACGGCGTGCTTAGTGTATCATCATATTCAGTGTATTTTGGCGATTGGGGAATCACCATTACGTAAACGAAATTCTTATCATTCCATGCAGAGATATTATTGTTCTTTAATGCCAAAATATTCAGGTTGCCGGATTTTGTTGGCGCATTGCCATGGCTAAAATTTTTATTGAAAGCCTCAAAGTCTATTGCTTTTTTTACGGAGCCTTCTAATACTATCTGGTAATTTTGATTCTTATCTTTATTTACAAAAAAAACAAGTGCATCATCCAAATCTATCCCACTGTTTTCCGGGTTTTCCAAAAGTTTCTTCATCCATTCCGGATGCGAAGTGTCTGCCATTTCTTTTTGATACCAAGCCATTTTTTTCAAATCCTCCATGGATACTTTATTTGTCAATGACTTCATATTTAATTGTGCTACAAAGAGGGCATTGGCCGGAATCATTTTTCCACTATCACCCTTTTTCCCACACGATGATAAAAGAAATGAAGCACAAAGAACAAATAGTGAAAATTTAAGAAGAGATTTCATTTGAAAATATTTTTGGTTTAATTGTTTACTATAGGTGTGGCGTAATTTTTAGACTTATTAAAATTAGTGAAAACACATCATACTTCTCTGCTAATCTTATGGTTGGTTAATATTTCATACAGCCGGCTGATTGCTATTTTTTCCTGGCTATTTTTATTCAAATCTTTAAGTACTGCTTCCTTTGATTCCATCTCTTCGCTTCCTATTATTACGCCAAAATGAATTTTTCTTTTTAGCGCATATTTTATTTGTTTATCCAATTTTGCCTTTTCAAAATATAGTTCACAGGAAATACCCAATTGCCTGCATTGTTGCATAATGCCAAATGCATACCTACTTTCTTTTTCACCCATATTTAAAAATAAAATAGTAGTGCCCTGTTGTAGGGTTTCAGGAAATAAATTCAGCTCCTCCATCACATCGTAAATTCTATCAAGGCCAAAACTAATACCCACTCCAGGTACGCCGGGAATTCCAAAAAGCCCCGTAAGGTCATCATATCGCCCACCGCCGCCAATACTGCCCATTACCACGTCTTTGGCCTGTACTTCATAAATTGTACCAGTATAATAATTAAGCCCACGTGCGAGATTGAAATCTACTACTACCGGTGATTCTTTAAAATTTTCTTCTATGAGCGACAGTATTTCATTCAATTCTTCTATTCCTTTCATGCCTGAGGCATTATTTCCTAACAGTTTTTTTACTGCTGCTAATTTCTCTGCATTGCTGCCACTTATCATAAGGTATTGTTGAAGGATCTCTATACTTTTTTCACTTAACCCTAAGGCTGCTGATTCTTCCACAACTTTTTTCAATCCAATTTTATCTAATTTGTCTATGATTATTACAAGCGATTGCATGGCTTCACCCAAGCCGCAGGTCTCAGCAAGCGCATATAAAATTTTACGGTTATTTATTTTTATTGCCACCGGAATTTTTAGCCTGCTAAATACTTCGGAATAGATGCAGGCAAATTCTGCATCGCTAAAATAGGAATAGGTACCTGCTACGTCTGCATCACATTGATAGAATTCGCGGTACCGGCCTCGTTGTGGCCTGTCTGCCCGCCACACAGGTTGTATCTGATAGCGTTTATACGGCATTGTTAGTTGGCCATAATTCATGGCAACATACCGCGCAAATGGAATGGTAAGATCGTACCTAAGCGCCCGCTCTGTAATATTTTTATCAGACTTTCCTTTAAGTATATTTTCTATCCCTTCTCTGGTTACTTGTTCTTTAGCAGGGTTATTGAGGCCATTGTTCAGTATCTTAAAAATGAGTTTGTCGCCTTCCGCCCCATATTTACCAGTTAATGTTTCCAGGTTTTCCATAGCAGGGGTTTCTAAAGGTTCGAACCCATATAATAGAAAAACGGCTTCAATAGTGTTAGTTATATATTTCCGTTGCCGTAATTTGTCTGCTCCAAAATCTCTGTTTCCCTGAGGAATAGAAGGCTTCATTATTTACTTAAAATTTTATTGATGTTGTCAAAAATAAGTCTTCATAGCAAATATGCTGCTATAATTAAGCTTGAAAATTTTAAATACAATACTTATTATTTGTGCGGTAGTTATGGAATATTTTAATTCTGACATCTTAAATTAAAAAACGACATTAACATTTTCATTACATCCTTTTTCCAATTAAATGCATCATTTTATAAGTAAAAAGCAGACCAATAGTTGATATTTGCCGGTATTGGTTTTAAGTTTTAAAAAGTGATTTTAGAAAAATTGGATAAAATATTTATCTTGCTACACTCTTAAAAAAGTAAATTATGAGTCTTGAGGAATTTGAAAATACAACGGATCGAAATACAAAGCGGTATGCAATGATGCGTAGCATAAGCGATTATGGCATGGGACTTTTATACATTGCTATTGGAGTAATTATTTTATTTGCCAAGCAATTTAATTTTAATAATGATTTTGTTATGACAATTCCGGCTAAAGTTTTTGCCGTAGTGGCAATACTTTATGGAGTGTGGAGAATGTATCGTGGCTATAAAAAAAATTATTTTAGAAAAGATGAAATTTAAAATTTTACCAGACTCTTTATTCTTTAATTTAAGCCTGCCAGTCGCCCTGTGTGTGCTGGGCTTGGTTTTTGCCGGTTGCGGTGGTGGCAATAGCCGCCCCGATCTTGATTCGCCACAGAAGGGTACAATACATATAAGCGTTGACGAATCTTTCAGGCCGGTTATAGATTCACAGATTCAGGTATATATGGCCTTGCACCCTGATACCAAAATAATTGCCGAATATAAGCCCGAGGCAGAATGTTTTAAGGATTTGATGAAAGATAGTACACGCATGATAATTGTGACGCGTGGCCTAAGTGATAAAGAAGAAAAATTTTACAATGAAAAATTTTATTTTTACCCATCATGGCAAAAGATCGCTAATGACGCTGTAGCAGTGATAGTAAACAAAGCTTCAAAGGATTCTGTATTTTATATTGGCGACCTTAAAAGCATGCTTAAAGGCACATCTGCAGATAATACCAAGTTTGTTTTTGACGGCTTATCCGGATCCAGTAGCCTTAGATTTATAAAAGATTCTATACTTAGAGGCGAAGATTTTGATACTGCCCATGTATTTGCAGAAAAGAACAGTGAGGGAGTTATAAATTATGTAGAGCATAATAAGAATGTAATTGGATTTGTGGGGGTAAGCTGGATTGGTAATCCTGAGGATACCACACAACTTAGTTTTTTGACAAAGATTAATATTGCTGCTATACAATGCACCTGTCCTGAAAAGTCATTTGTAAAACCGTATCAGGCCAATATAGTCACCAAGCGGTATCCATTGGTACGGGGTTTGTATTATATTCTTAAAGAAAATTATAATGGGCTCGGTAGTGGCTTCGCAAATTTTCTTCAAGATGAAAGAGGGCAAAAAATTTTCTGGCGTGCTTACCTGGCCCCGGCAAAAATGAATCTGCAAATAAGAACTGCAACACTTAACTGACAATAATTATTAAATAAAAAGAAAAAAGTAAACGATGAAAAAAATCAGCTTAGTTACCTTATTTATATTGATGGCCGGTGCTCTTTGGGCTCAGAGTATAGATGAAGGAAAAAAATTCATAAATTATGAAAGATGGGAAAGTGCACAAGGAGTATTTAATAAAATGATTGCTGCAAATCCTAATAATATAGAAGCGATTTACTGGCTTGGTCAAACGTATATACAAAATTCAGATAATCCGGATACTACTGCGGCATTGGCGCTTTACCAAAAGGCATTGCAGGCTAATCCCAATGCACCATTACTCATGGTAGGTGTGGGCGAGGTAGAGTTGATGCAGGGCAAAACAAATGATGCACGCAACAGGTTTGAAGCTGCAATTAATCTTACAAAAAAACGTGACCTCGATCCGATCTTACTTGCTGTGGGTAGAGCAAATATTGATACCAAAGCAGGAGATGCCTTATATGCAATTGATAAATTAAAAGACGCTGCCGAAAAGAATAAAAAGAGCGCTGAAATTATGGTAGCCTTGGGTGATGCCTATCGTAAAATGATTGATGGTGCCAATGCCACATTATCTTACCAAAGCGCGCTGATGCTTGATCCTAAGGATGCCCGGGCAGACTTTATGATTGGTAGAATATATGAAACACAAGGATATGGTCAGGAATCCATCTATATGAAATACTATGAAGATGCCATTGCAGCCGATCCTAATTTTGCTCCAGTTTATTATTGGCTGTATGGGTACTATTATCAGCGAGATGTAAATAAATCAAGAGAATATCTAAATAAATATATTGCTGTTGCCGATCAGGATTCTAAGAATTGTTATGCAGAAGCCTCTTTATTATATGTTTCAAAATTATATCAGGAGGCGATTAATAAAGCGGATGCTTGCATCAATGGGGCAGGCCAGACTAAACCTTTTCCTAACCTATATGGTTTAAAAGCGTATGCCTATGATAAATTGCACGATTCTGCTAACGCACGGAAATATTTTGAAGAATTTTTTCAAAAGGTGAACCCTGAAAAAATTGGACCTGCAGATTATGCAAACTATGCAAGAGTATTATTACAATTTCCGGGAATGGATTCTCTGGCAGCATTAAATATGGATAAAGCCATTAGCCTTGATACAGTTCCTGCTAAAAAACTAGAATATGTAAAAGACCTTGCAAAGAGCCAATGGAATGCTAAGAAGTATCAGGAAGCAGGTAAGTGGTACACCAAATTATTATCACTTGATAAAAATTATGGCAAAGTAGATCTTTATTATGCAGGGTACTCTGATTATTTGGCCAGTAACTATGTTGGTGCAGATTCTATATTTACATTGTATCAGCAAAAATATCCTGATGATCTTTTTGGATGGTATTTGGGTGCCAGATCCAAAGAAGGAATTGACTCTACAGGTGCCAATGGGCTGGCGCTAAATGATTATAATAAAATTGTTGAAATATCTCAGGGTATTGCAAATAAGGATTCCATAAAAGATAAATTAATTCCGTCCTACAGATATATGGTAGCCTATTATTATAATATAAAACATGATACCAATAAAGCGGTAGAGTATAATAATAAAATTCTTGAAGTAGATCCGGCAGATGCTACTGCCTTAAAAAATAAAGAAGCGTTTGAAGCTGTACTAAAAAAGCAAAACGCGGGGGGTAAAGGTGCAGCCACTAAATAGGCTCAGCAGTTTCTCTCCTCAAAAGGCTGGCAATTTGCCGGCCTTTTTTGTGCAATTTCATAAAATAGGGACGCTAGCTCTATCTTGATTTTTTATAAAAATTTATCCACTATGGTAAATTGATTGCACTGTCTTACTTTTGTGCACATAAACTTTTTGAATTGATTCAAACATTTTTACAGGTAAGCCACAACATAAACAGTACAGCCAATTATTTGCCGATAGGGATTCAATTAATTTTTGCAGTTGTACTATTAGCGCTGATTATTTTTCTAACCACCACATTAGGACCTTCTCGCAAGACAGCAGAAAAACTGAAAAATTTTGAAAGTGGTATAGAGGCACAAGGCAACGCGCGGAGGCCTATGGCCATTAAATATTTTCTGGTTGCTATACTCTTTGTATTGTTCGATGTGGAAGTAATATTCTTTTACCCCTATGCAGTTAATTTTCGCGAATTAGGCTGGCATGGGTTTATTGCGGTTTTTATGTTTGTGGCATTCTTCCTATGTGGCTTTTTTTACATACTCAAAAAAGGTGCATTAAACTGGGAAGAATAAAAATTAAAAAATGAAGAAAGGAATCTCTGAAGTTTAATATTTGTAGGTAATTGGCAAAACCAATTAAAAAGTAAAATTTAAAAGCATGCCTCGTCCGGTTCAATATAATATCAATAAAAAAGGATTATCAACCCCCATTTCTATAGTCACCGGCCCAGAAGGTCACTCAGGTGAAGGGTTTTTTGCAACCAAATTAAGTGATGTAGTAGGGCTTGCACGTAAGAATAGTATTTGGCCATTGCCATTTGCTACCAGTTGCTGTGGTATTGAGTTTATGGCACTTATGGCTTCTCATTATGATTTAGCCAGGTTTGGCTCAGAGCGTGTAGCTTTTTCACCACGGCAGTGCGACCTGCTTATGGTAATTGGTACAATCGCAAAAAAAATGGGGCCGATTTTAAAAGAGGTTTATTTGCAAATGGCTGAGCCAAGATGGGTATTGGCTATGGGTGCTTGTGCTTCTAGCGGCGGAATTTTTGATACCTATTCAGTATTGCAGGGAATAGATCAGGTGATACCCGTAGATGTATATGTGCCGGGCTGCCCGCCACGGCCTGAAGCAATTTTAGATGGATTTCTGAAGGTGCAGGATCTGGTAGGCAAGGAAAGCCTTCGCAGAAGACATTCAGAAAAATATAGTGATTTGATGGCCAGCTATCGCATTGAGTAACGGTTACTAACAGACGAATAATTTTTTATACATGGCATTGGATAATAAAAGAATAAGGGAAAGGTTGGTTGAGAAGTTTGGTGCAGAAATAACTGAATGGTCGGAGCCGTATGGCTTACTCACGTTTGTTTGCCCAAAGGATATTAATTTAAAAGTACTCCAATTTCTTTATGACGATCAGGAATTAGGGTTTACTTTTCTTACAGATCTTTGCGGGGTACATTATCCTGACCGTACAGGCAGCGAAATAAGTGTAGTATATCACCTGCACAACCTAAAAGACAATATTAGAATCCGTTTCAAAATTTATACACCTTCTGCAAAGCCAGATGTATTTAGCGCATCGGCCTTGTATGAAGCTGCCAATTGGATGGAGAGGGAAACCTATGATTTTTTTGGAGTAAATTTTATAGGCCATCCAAATTTGAAAAGAATTTTAAATATTGAGGAAATGGAATTTTTTCCATTAAGAAAAGAATTTCCTCTTGAGGATCAAAAAAGAACGGACAAAGATGATGAGATGTTTGGAAGGGGATAAATAAGCAGAATTTCTCTAATAAAAATGAGTAAATAAAATGTATTACTACTTAAACAAGTATAAAAAACTGATTCGGTATTCCTTAGTACTCGCGGCTTTGGTTCTTGCATTTATTTTACCGGGTACCAATGTAGCCAATATTTTTCTGGGAATGGCTACTGGGATAATCTTGATCAGCTTGGGTGAAAGTATTGGGGATATCAGAAAAAATAATTTTTAGGGTATAATACATTAATCTAAAAGGATGGTGGAAGCATAATGGGTTTGGAAAAAATATACTAAAACGAGAAACGCATAATATTAATGAGTGAACATGTAAATTTACCGGAAGAAAGTCTTGAAAAACTAACCACAACAATTAATCTGGGGCCTACCCACCCGGCCACTCATGGTGTATTTCAAAATATTGTGGAGCTCGATGGCGAAACGGTGGTTAGTGCCGAGCAAACTGTTGGGTACATTCACCGTGCTTTTGAAAAGATTGCAGAGCATCGCCCCATGTACCAGATTACACCACTTACCGATAGGCTGAACTATTGTTCGTCGCCCATCAATAATATGGGATGGCACATCACCTGCGAAAAATTATTAGGAGTAAAGACGCCTAAGCGAGTAGATTATCTCCGTATTATTATAATGGAGCTGGCCCGTATTTCGGATCACCTTATTTGCAACTCCATCGTAGGAGTAGATAGTGGCGCCTTCTCTGGCTTTCTTTATGTAATGCAATACAGAGAACTTATCTATGAGATTTATGAGGAAATATGTGGTTCCCGATTGACCACCAATATGGGGCGTATCGGAGGATTCGAAAGAAATTTTACCAACCAGGCTTTTGAAAAATTGGAGAAATTTATTAAAGAATGGCCTGGAGTATTAAAAGAGTTTGAAAATCTTTTTGTACGCAACCGCATCTTTATGGATCGCACTATAGGCGTAGGCCCTATTTCAGCAGAGCGGGCATTAAACTATGGATTCACCGGCCCTAACCTGCGCGCAGCAGGGGTAGATTATGATGTACGCTATCATACGCCTTACAGCAGTTATCAAGATTTTAATTTTACGATTCCTGTAGGCTCTACCGGAGATTGTTATGATCGTTTTCTGGTACGCGAGGGCGAAATGTGGCAAAGCTTAGAGCTGATAAAGCAAGCCTATCAAAAAGTGCAGGAGTTTAAAGGAGCCGAAGCTGAAGTTTTTCATGCGGATATTCCTGAATATTATTTGCCTGATAAGAAGGATGTTTACACCAGTATGGAAGCGCTTATTTATCATTTTAAAATAATAATGGGCGAAACAAAAATGCCCTCAGGAGAAGTTTACTCCTCAGTAGAAGGGGCCAATGGCGAATTAGGGTTTTACCTGATCAGTGATGGAAGCCGTGCGCCATACCGGCTTCATTTCAGGCGGCCATGTTTTATTTATTATCAGGCCTATTCTGAGTTAACAAAGGGCGGTTTGTTGAGCGATGCAATCATCACCATGAGTAGCTTGAACTTAATAGCGGGTGAATTGGATGCATAAATGTGAATTGATAAATTTTAATTGAATAAAAAAAGCAATAAATAATAAATGAGTATTCCATTTTCACAAGAAAAATTGAATAGGATAAACGAACTCAAAAGCCGCTACCCTGCGGGGAAAAGCAAAAGTGCTTTACTGCCTGTATTGCATCTTGCGCAGCAAGTAAATGGAGGCTGGCTGGATGTGGCAGTAATGGATTATGTAGCTCAATTAATGGAGTTAAAACCTATTGAGGTATATGAGGTGGCTACATTCTATTCTATGTACAATCTTAAACCGGTAGGCAAGTACGTTTTTGAAGTATGCCACACAGGACCCTGCATGGTAAAGGGAAGCGATGAGATTATCAATTACATAAAGCAAAAACTGAACATCGGTGTAAACGAAACTACAGCCGATGGCTTATTTACTCTGAAAACTGTGGAATGCTTGGGCGCTTGCGGGTATGCGCCTATGATGCAACTGGGAAAAATATATCGGGAGCATCTTACAAAAGAACGCGTAGATGAAATAATAGAAGAATGTAGAAATAATAGTGCAATTAATAATTAATATAAAAGGATGGAAGCGATTATTCCTTATTTAAATTTTAATGGCAATGCATCAGAAGCGTTGGATTTTTATACTAATGCATTGAATGGAAAAGTAGAGATGAGCCAGACCTTTGGTGATGCACAAATGGAAATACCTGAAGAGTTTAAAACAAGAATTTTGCATGCAGTATTTTCATCAGGCAATTTAAAATTTATGGTTTCCGACTGCCCGCCTAATGTATCGGTTAGCAGCGGCGATAGCCTGAGCCTTTCCATGAATTTTGAAGAAATAAACGAAATGACAAATGTTTATAACGCTTTAGCAGAGGGAGGCACCATCACTATGGAGTTGCAGGATACTTTTTGGGGAGCAAGGTTTGGTATGCTGGTAGATAAATTTGGATTTAACTGGATGTTTAATCATGATTATAAAAAATAGGTTTTGCCTATTAAGGCGTAAGGATATAAGTATAAAATGAAAAAATTATTATTAGATAAAGTCAATGTGCCCGGCATAAAAACCTTTGAGGTGTACCGCAGAGAAGGCGGGTATCGTAGTGTGGAAAAGGCACTCACTATGAGCCCTGATGCTATAGTAGAAGAAGTGAAAAAGAGCGGGCTTCGCGGCCGTGGTGGAGCTGGGTTTCCTACCGGGTTAAAGTGGAGTTTTTTAGCCAAACCAGAAGGCGTACCTCGGTACTTAGTAGTGAATGCAGATGAGAGCGAACCAGGCACCTTCAAAGACCGCTATCTGATGGAATTTCTTCCACATCTGCTTATTGAAGGTATAATATGTTCATCATTTGCACTCGGCAGTAATGTTTCTTACATTTATATTCGTGGCGAGTATGATTGGGTTTCTGATATACTGGATACCGCCATTGGCGAAGCAAGGCAACATGGATTTCTTGGAAAAAATATTTTAGGAAGCGGTTTTGATTGTGAAATTTATACACATCGAGGTGCCGGCGCCTACATCTGTGGCGAGGAAACAGCCTTGTTAGAAAGCCTGGAGGGAAAGCGTGGGTTGCCTAGAATAAAACCTCCGTTTCCTGCTATAAAAGGGGCATGGGGTTGCCCTACTGTGGTAAATAATGTAGAAACAATTTGTGCAGTTGTTCCCATAATGAACGATGGTGGCGAAGCATATTCGAAAATAGGAATCGGAAAATCTACAGGAACTAAATTGATATCTGCCTGCGGAAATATTAATAAGCCCGGAGTGTATGAAATTGATATGACAGTTTCTGTAGAAGATTTTATATATAGCGATGAATACTGTGGTGGTATTGCCAATGGTAAAAGATTGAAGGCCTGCATTCCTGGGGGCTCATCAGTTCCCATACTTCCAGCCAATCTATTATTAAAAACAGCCAAAGGCGAAAAGAGATTAATGAATTACGAAAGCCTTTCTGATGGCGGGTTTATTACAGGGAGTATGATGGGGTCAGGTGGTTTTGAGGTACTTGACGAAGACCAGTGTATCGTAAGGCACACACTTACCCTCGCAAGATTTTATCATCATGAAAGCTGCGGGCAGTGCTCGCCTTGCCGTGAAGGAACCGGATGGTTAGATAAAATATTGACCACCATAGAAAATGGAAAAGGGCAAATGAAGGATATTGATCTGCTATGGGATGTACAAAAAAATATAGAAGGTAATACTATCTGTCCCTTAGGTGATGCAGCCGCATGGCCTGTAGCCGCTGCAATAAGGCACTTCCGGGATGAATTTGAATGGCATATTACCAACAGAGAAGAATGTTTAGTACGCAATTTTGGCTTGGCTCATTATGCAGATGAATTGAAGATAGCGGCTACAACATAAGAAGTAGCAAATAGAAAGTAGAATATTTATGGTACCAAAAGTTGATTTAACTATTTAAGAATTACTCATGGCTGACGAAAAACCATTAATAAAAATTACCATTGATGGCATCACTATTCAAGTGCCTGAAGGGACTTCGATATTGAATGCTGCCCGAATGATTGGGCCGGAAGTAGCACCGCCTACAATGTGCTATTACAGCAAACTGCAAGATAGCGGTGGTAAGTGCCGCACATGCCTTGTAGAAGTATCAGCAGGCTCTACCAAAGACCCAAGGCCAATGCCCAAATTAGTAGCAAGTTGCCGTACAAATGTGATGGATGGGATGGTTGTAAAAAATACAACAAGTGAGAAGACATTAGATGCGCGCAAAGGTGTGGTAGAATTTCTGTTGATCAATCATCCGCTTGATTGCCCTATTTGCGACCAGGCTGGAGAGTGTTATTTGCAAGATCTCAGCTATGGCCATGGTGATGGTTTTACCCGGTATGAATTTAAACGGAGAACGTTTGTAAGAGAAGATATCGGACCATACATCCAATTGCACATGACCCGATGTATTCTATGCTACCGCTGTGTTTATGTAGCCAATCAATTAACAGATAATCGAGTTCATGGAATACTTGACCGGGGTGACCAATCAGATATTTCAACCTATATTTCAAGGGCTATTGATAATGATTTTAGTGGAAATATGATAGATGTTTGCCCAGTAGGCGCTCTCACAGATCGTACATTTAGGTTTAAAAACCGTGTGTGGTTTTTAAAGCCGATGGATGCTCACCGTGATTGTGATAAGTGCTGTGGTAAGGTTACCCTTTGGACTCGTGGCGAAGAGGTATTCAGAGTTACCTCACGAAAAGACCCTTGGGGCGAAGTGCAGGATATAGATGGTAAGGCTGCATGGATATGTAATACCTGTAGGTTTGAGAAGAAGAAGGCAGCAGATTGGGTAATTGAAGGCCCTACAAGTATTGACAGGCATTCTGTAATATCGGCGAACCATTATGAAGTAAAAGAGATGCCTCCAGACCCACTTAATAAAGTATTGGATAATCATAGCCCTATGCTTTTGATGGATATTCGCGAAACGAGTCAAGTAAATCAACCCGATATAGATTTATCTATTTTGCCGGGGCCGGCTACATCGTACACCTTCAAAGACCATGATGAAGCTACTGAAATAAGCAAAGCAAACGAGGAAAGATTAAAAATTAATGATCATAAAAAAGTATATTAAAACAGAACTAAAAAGATGCTTATACACACCACATTTTTAGTGCTTGATGGAGCCGTACTTATAGAAAAACTGATTTTAATAGTTTTAGTAATCACCGGCTCTCTGGTTGTAGCAATGTACTCTACCTATGCAGAAAGAAAGGTAGCCGCGTTTATGCAAGATCGTATAGGACCCGATAGAGCCGGCCCTTTTGGAATTCTTCAACCACTTGCCGATGGGGTGAAACTTTTTTTCAAAGAAGAAATAGTACCCACATTTTCTTCTAAATTTCTTTTTATACTGGGGCCTTGCCTTGCAATGCTTACTGCTATGATGGTAGGCGCTGTTATTCCATGGGGCGATACCATCCATGTATTTGGCAGAAATGTTTCCTTACAGATTGCAGATATCAATATCGGCATTCTTTACATTTTTGGTGTGGTTAGCTTAGGTGTTTACGGCATTATGATAGGTGGATGGGCAAGTAATAATAAATTTTCACTATTAGGCGCCATGCGTGCCGCTTCACAAATTATCAGTTACGAACTTGCAATGGGTATTTCCATAATAGCATTGCTGATGTTTACCGGTACGCTTAGCTTAAACGAAATGGTGAACCAACAAAAAGACCATTGGTGGAACATATTTAGGCAGCCACTCGGATTTTTAATATTTCTTGTTTGCGCCTTTGCAGAGACCAACAGAACGCCCTTTGATTTGCCTGAAGCAGAAAATGAATTAATTGGTGGCTACCATTCTGAATACTCTTCCATGAAACTGGGCTTTTATCTTTTTTCTGAATACATCAATATGTTTCTAAGCAGTGCAGTAATGGTGACTTTGTTTTTTGGCGGGTACGATATCCCATTTGTAAATGATGCACATCTTGGCCAAAGCATTGGAGTAAATTGGCTTGCACTCATTGAAGGCGCAGTTTTATTTGCCAAAATCTGTTGTTTTATTTTTCTTTTTATGTGGGTGCGGTGGACAGTGCCAAGATTCAGGTACGATCAGCTTATGAATCTGGGATGGAAGGTATTGCTTCCCCTGTCCTTGTTGAATATGTTGGTAACAGGGGCATTAATATTATTAAAACAAAATCACTGGCATTTCTAATAGGAGCAATTATTTTTGCCGTGGAATGGAGGTGTGTAGATAAAATTAAATCATGGAACCATTAACAAATAGAATAGAACATGTATCCCGGAAGCAGATGAGCTTTTGGGAAAAAATATATTTACCTGCTGTATTAAAAGGTATGGGCATCACTTTCAGGCACATGTTTAAAAAACCTCCGACCATTAAATATCCTGAGAAGAAACGTGTGTTCAGCCCGGTTTTCAGAGGGTTGCAAATTTTGAACAGAGATGCAGAAGGAAGAGAAAATTGTACAGCATGTGGACTATGTGCAGTAGCTTGCCCTGCAGAAGCAATCACTATGGAGGCGGCCGAAAGAAAAGCAGGTGAAGAGCATTTGTACAGAGAAGAAAAGTATGCGGCGAAATATGAAATAAATATGTTGCGTTGCATATTCTGTGGGCTTTGTGAAGAGGCGTGTCCAAAAGATGCAGTTTACCTTAGTGAGACTGTTGCACAAGCTAATTTTGCACGAAAGGGCTTTATTTATGGAAAAGAAGATTTGCTAATTCCTCATCCTTTAAAAGATCCTGAAGCATTTGCAAAGGCAAAGGGTAGTAGAATTAAGCACCCCGAAGGACATGGTAATGAACATTAGAAAAAAGAGGAAATTTTGAATTTGAAATAATTTTTGAGAAGGCTTAATATTGGATTATAGATGGAAATTACAAAGATCATTTTTTGGTTCTTAACAGCACTGGCTCTGGTAGCTGCTATCGGTGTTATATCTAGCAAAAACCCTATTTACAGTGTGCTTTGGCTCATTGTGGTATTTTTTGCTATATCTGGGCACTATGTTTTAATGAATGCTCAATTTTTGGCTATTGTAAATATTATTGTTTACGCAGGCGCTATTATGGTGTTATTTTTATTTGTAGTAATGCTGATGAATTTAAATGCTGATGCTGAGCCTATCAAAAATGTTTACATGAAAATGGCCGGGGTCATTTCAGGACTTACTTTAATGATAGTTTTTGTGGCAGCATTATCTGCATCTGAACAGCATAGTACCATCATAAGGCCGGGTACAAGTGTAGGGCTAATAGAAAATCTGGGAAGGGCTTTATTTAATAAATATGTAGTGCCTTTTGAAATAAGCAGCGTGTTATTCTTAAGCGCTATGGTAGGGGCTGTAGTGATTGGTAAAAAAGATCCTATAAAAAGAATAAATGAATAAAAATTTTTCAATCTTATTGGTCATTTTTAGTTTAGGGTTTATACAAAACTCAAGCGCTCAAATTGACCTGAGTAATCTGGATATCAAAGATATCATTGGTAAGGTAGTGCATGTAGATAAAGGATTTGCACCCAAATTCTCTTTGGGCAACACACCTATTGACAAAATCTCTAAAGTAGCAGAGATACTTGGTTTAAAAAAGAATGATGAGGTGAACCGGTTATTTAACACCTTTAAAACAGGAAGAATAATTTACAAGGTGGCAGCTTATGCAGGTGGCGCAATTGCCATTTACGCTATTGTGAAAAAATTAGATAATTCTTTGAAAAGTAAAGATTATTCAGGTGCGCTTTATTCGGGTGTAGGTAGCATTGCATCAGGCCTTATTGTAAAATTTATTACTAAGGGTGCTTCCTATAAGGCGGTAGATATTTTTAATGGAATAGCCATCAATAAAATAAAGAATATTTTTTCAATAGCGCCGGCAAGTAATACTGCCGGCATAGGTTTGTATGTAAAATTGTAAGAATGGAAATAAAATGGTACTTGTTCTTATCTCTGGCGCTTTTTTGCATTGGGATAATTGGAGCTCTTACGAGGCGCAATTCTATAATTGTGTTTATGTGTATTGAACTTATGCTCAATTCAGTAAACCTGTTATTAATCGCCTTTTCGAAAATGCACCTTGCCGGAAATAATGCCCTTAGCTATACCATGGCCACTGAGGCGCAGCTCTTTGTGTTTTTTATAATGATTGTGGCGGCAGCAGAAGTAAGTGTGGGGCTGGCCATTATTGTATTGATGTATAGAAATACAAAATCGGTTGATATCAATTTTCTTAACAGGTTAAAAAATTAAATAAAAACAACCTCATATAATTGTTCTATGAATGTAATGAACTGGATTTTATTAATTCCTCTTTTGCCTCTGGCAGGTTGTCTTATTAATGGGCTCGGCAGAAATCAACTTTCTAAGAGAACGGTTGGTGTATTAGGAAGCCTTACTATATTTATTTCTTTTTGTTTAAGTGTGGCGGTTTTTTTTGAAACAATAAAGCCGGGATTTTCTACAAAGGTTATTAACTATTTTAATTTCATAAAGTTTGAAAACTTTTTGGTCCCTTTCAATTTTCAGGTAGATCAGCTTACTGCGGTGTATCTTCTCATTATTACAGGTATTGGATTTTTGATACACGTTTACTCTACTGGTTATATGAAAGAAGAAACCAATGAGGGATTCGGAAGATATTTTTCTTTTCTGAACCTTTTTGTTTTCTCTATGCTGCTGCTGGTGCTTGCCGGAAATTATGTAATAATGTATATGGGGTGGGAGGGTGTTAGTTTGTGCTCCTATTTATTAATTGGGTTTTGGTTCAAGGATCATGCTAATAATGATGCTGCTAAAAAAGCTTTTGTAATGAACCGTATTGGTGATGCAGGGTTTTTGCTGGCAATTTTTTGGTTGTATGCTTCTTTCGGAACTGCTTCGTACCAGCCATTGTATAATTCTGAAAATGGAATACTTACCGCCCTGACCACACTTAATACTACAGATGCAATAGGTATTTCCTTATTATTCTTTCTTGGCGCTGCTGCTAAAAGTGCACAGATTCCTTTATACACCTGGCTGCCCGATGCAATGGCAGGCCCCACACCTGTTTCTGCATTAATACATGCAGCTACCATGGTTACTGCCGGAATTTATCTGGTAGCAAGAAGTAATATTTTATATACACTCGCCCCGTTCACTTTGCACATTATAGCCATCATAGGGTTGGCTACAGCAATCTTTGCTGCCATTATTGCATTAAAGCAAAATGATATTAAAAAAGTATTGGCCTATTCCACGGTAAGCCAATTGGGGTACATGTTTCTTGGGCTTGGCGTAGGCGCATATTCAGCAGCGGTATTTCATGTAATGACTCATGCTTTTTTTAAGGGATTATTGTTTCTTGCCGCAGGCTCTGTAATACATGCTATGAGTGGTGAGCAGAATATTTATAAGATGGGTGGCCTTTCGAAGAAATTGGGTATTACCTATATCACATTTTTTATCGCATGCCTTGCCATTGCAGGAGTACCACCATTTTCAGGATTCTTTTCCAAAGATGAAATACTTTCTGCTGCCTTTGCTTCTAATCCGGTTTATTATGTGTTGGGGGTTGCGGGCGCTTTGCTTACTGCATTCTATATGTTTAGATTGCTTTCGCTTACTTTTTCCGGAAAATTCAGAGGCACCCATGAGCAAGAACATCATCTTCATGAAAGCCCACCTGTTATGACCTGGCCGCTAATCATTCTGGCCATACTTGCCGTCGTGGGAGGTTTTATTGGCCTGCCGGAAGTTTTTGGGGAACATGCTAATGTGTTAGGAAATTTTTTATCACCTATATTTTCACATTCTGAGCATCTACTGGTAAAAAATACTATAAGCCATAATACAGAAATTATTTTAATGTCTGTTACAGCAGTGCTTTCGATTATTGTATGTTTATGGGCATTTAATAAGTATAAAAATCCATCAACAGATGGCGAGTCCAGGAAGGGGTTAGCCGGCATCATTGAAAATAAATTTTATATAGATGAAATATATGATGCAGTATTTGTAAACCCGTACAGGCGTGTGGCTTATTTCTTTCAAAATATTGTGGATGTTAAGGTTATTGACGGAGTGGTTAACGGGGTTGGCAGATTTGTGAATTACAGTAGCAGGCAAATGCGTTTGTTGCAAAGTGGTCTGGTAGGATCCTATTTATTATTGATGGTGATCGGTATGGTTATTTTATTTATCATTCAGTTTTTTTTTAAATAATATTAATGTTGGGCACATATTTTACTTTTCCTGAATTGCTGCTTTGGATTCCATTAATCACTGGCGTCATTACCCTGTTTCTTAAAAATGAATCACAGGTAAAGCGTTTTGCATTTATTGCATCCTTGCTCACTCTTGTTGTATCAGTTATTAGTTTGTTTTTTACAGATGTAGCACATCATCCGAATTATTTTTATTATAATAATGTATCCTATTTATGGATGCCTTATATAGGGTCAAGTTTTTCTGTAGGGCTTGATGGGATGGGCTTTCTCCTTACCTTTCTTACTGCATTATCTTATCCGCTAATTATAGCAACTACCTTTAAAAGAGAATTTAAAAATGCGCCTGCTTTTTTCGGGCTATTACTTTTAAGCCAGGCCGGAATAATGGGTGTGTTTGTTGCTACAGATGCACTGGTATTCTATTTTTTCTGGGAGCTTGCTCTTATTCCGCTTTACTTTTTGTGTAGCCGTTGGGGGGCAGAAAAAAGAATACAGGCTACCTTTAAATTTTTTGTTTACACTTTTACAGGCTCTCTTTTAATGCTTGTAGGAATCTTATATGTATATCTACATACGCCACAGGTTTCCGCCAATTCAATTCATTCTTTTTCCATATCTGCTTTTTATAATACAGTACTTTCTTATGGCGATCAGCAATGGCTATTCTGGCTATTTTTTGTCGCCTTTGCTGTAAAGATCCCTATTTGGCCATTTCATACTTGGCAGCCTTTTGTATATGAGCAGGCAAACTATCCCTCTGTAATGGTGCTCAGTGCTATTATGGTTAAAATGGGAGTTTTTGGTATGATAAGATGGTTGATTCCGATTTTTCCGGAGGCAGTTTTTACCTTCAATCATTTAGTAATTATTTTATCATTGATTGGATTATTTTATGCCAGCTTTATTGCATTTGTACAATCAGACCTGAAAAGATTTGTAGCATGGTCATCTATTGCTCATCTTGGCCTAATGGCTGCATCCATTTTTGTTGTTAACACTTCTGCCTTGCAGGGGGTAATGGTGGAAATGTTTAATCACGGTATCAATATTCTGGCACTTTGGATAGTGGTAGATTTGATAGAAAATAGTACCGGAATTAAAAAGATAAATGAATTAGGCGGCCTTGCTACAAAGTCGCCGTGGCTGGCGTTTTTCTTAGTAATAATTGCCTTGGGCAATATCGCATTGCCATTGACCAATTCTTTTGTAAGTGAATTCTTAATGTTTAATGGAATTTTTGTATTTAATAAATGGTATGCTTTCGTGGCAATTATATCTATTATCTTGTCTGCAGGATATATGTTAAGAATGGTGCAGTTAGTTTTCTTTGGAAAAGAATCAGGAGCTGTAGAAAACATGAAGTCAATCAATTGCAGTCAGTTTTGGATTTTGGGGATATTGGTAGCCGGAATTCTTATTCTTGGTATTTATCCTGAACCAGTAATTAATCTCACCAAAGAAAGTGTAGATTCTATTCTTAAAATGGTAAACCGTTAGTGCTTTAAAAGCATTAAAAAAAATATTAGTTGGATTGAATATAGAGTACTTTATAAATTAAATAAGCGCTAAGAGCATAAAATGAATGCAATTATATTATCGGCAATTTGGGGTGTAATAATGATGTTTGGTGGAGTTATTTTTAAAAAACGCGATACGCCATTGTATTGGGCTATTGCGGGCGTCAGCATTATTCTCATTGCTAACGTATTAGAATTTTTTGGCCATCCCCTGTTAAGTTTTGATAGTAAGGATATGCTCCATTTTGATAAATTTACGTTGCATTTTAATTCAATTGCCCTCATCTGTACTTTGCTTTACTTTCTATTGAGTGGCCGCGATATTGAGAAGATAGGGATGCATGTTTCAGAATATTTTTGCCTCATATTTTTTGTGCTTTGTGGTGTATTTATCTCCTCTTCATTTAATACATTATTATTATTTTTTCTTGGAATAGAAATAATGTCTATCCCCTTATATATTCTTACAGGGAGCAACAAGGCAAATCTTAAAGGGAATGAAGCAGCACTCAAGTATTTTTTAATGGGGGCATTTTCTACTGGACTAATGTTAATGGGAATTGCATTAATCTATGGGGGCAATCCACAAGGCTCTTTTTATATTACTAATATCAATCTGGGTACAGGCGATTTATCGCCAATGATTGCAGCAGGGCTTTTACTTATTGTCTTCTCCTTATCATTTAAAGTATCAGCGGCACCATTTCATTTTTGGGCTCCAGATGTGTATGATGGTGCTCCGGCAGTAATCAGCTCCTTTATGATGACTATAGTGAAGGTAGCAGGGTTTGTTGCCTTCATCCGATTGTTTTCTATCTCTTTTGGTGCTATGCATGGTCAATGGCAATCCTTGATTGTGATTATAACAGCAGCTACATTATTGATTGGAAATATTACCGCTGTATTTCAGCAAAGTGTAAAAAGAATGCTGGCCTACTCAAGTATTTCGCATGCAGGATTTATGATGTTAGCCATTTTTGCCTTAAATGATACTGCACACGAAGCCATTATTTTATACGCCGCTGCATATTCCATAGCTACCATAGGCTTATTTGCTATCCTGATTAAGATGAAAGATTATTCAATCAGTGGCTTCAACGGTCTGGGGAAAACACAGCCATTACTTGGGTTTACTGCTACAATATTTCTATTATCACTTGCAGGCATACCGCTCACAGCAGGCTTTACGGCAAAATTTTATGTGCTCATGGCTGCCTTACAAACCGGTCAGGATGTTTGGTTGGTAATACTGGCTGTAATTTGTGCAGTTATAGGAGTGGTTTATTATTTTAAGGTAATTCAGGCTATTTATTTCAAAGAACCGGAAGATAACGACAATCAAAATATTTCAGTGTCTTCAGGATTTAAACTCTTACTACTTATTACAGTAGGCCTAATTATTCTTTTAGGAATTTTGCCCAATATAGTTATAGACTGGTTGTATTATTAATACAAGAGTGGTAAGTCTGATTTAACCGGATGCATTTATCTTCATATTTTTAGAGCAAAGCCCGCATCATGCAATTAGCAGATTCACTTTCATTAGCATTCAGAACAGTAAAAAGTAATAAACTTCGTACAGGCATTACTGTTGCCATAATCGCTTTTGGAATTATGGCGCTTATCGGGATTATCACTGCCATAGCAGCGATGAACCAAAGCCTTGCTGAAAGCTTTTCTACAATGGGCGCTAATTCTTTCAGTATTCGCTATCGCGATAGAGGGGTTCGTATTGGCGGCGGTGGCAGAGAGGTAAAAAAAACCAATACCCGGAACCTGAAAGAAAAAAAATCAAATATTCAAAAAAAAATAACCTATCAGGAAGCAAAACTTTTTAAAGAGCGGTATAATTTTCCCGGCAGAGTAAGCATCTCAGTAAATGTGGGAAATGTAATAGTAAACAATGATAAGGTAAAAACAAATCCGAATATTTCATTGAGTGGCGGCGATGAAAATTATTTAATGCAATCAGGCTATACTATTTCCGCAGGGCGCAATATCAATAAATTAGATGTACAAAGTGGAAGAAATGTTTGCCTACTGGGTGC
>JAFDXH010000146.1 GCA_018268075.1 Bacteroidota bacterium
CACCCAAATAGCATCCCCTCTTTTTAGATTCTTCTTCCTTTCGGGAAATTGGATTGCTTTTGATTTAAAATCGAATACAATTGTGTTGCTACCGTCCTGGGCTATTGCTGTAAAGCAGTATAGCATAAAAATAATCATTGACAACTTTTTCATAATAAGAGTGGTTTAAATTATTGTTTGAATATTTCTGTAGTCTTTGATTCTTTGTCAATTTACTGCTTGCAATGTTACCGATTGATTTTGTGTAGATGAAAGCCCCAGGTTTTGCCAAAACCAGCTATAGGTACCGTTTTCACCCCGTACATTTGAATTACTAAATGCTTTGTAATAACCCAGATAATAGGTATTGCCATCATTGTTTAAGGTGATGTTATCTACCGTCTGCCCCTGCAATCCGTAATTCACATATACTTTAGTGATTGGGCGGGACGCGGAATTTTTGATTTTAAGAAAAAACACATCGCCACCTGCATTTAAAGTATAATCATAGTTGGTATTAGCTGCAGGAAAATTCAGATTTAGCTGCCAGCTAAGCGATAGTCCAACCGTTGTGCCGGAACTTGTTTTGCCTGAAGTAGTGGCGTTACCATTGCCATTGGCGCCTGCCATTCCTCTAAATACCGCAGTACCACCTGCCGGGGCATTTTTAGTTTCTCCATTAAAGGTTATTTCAATTGGGGTAAAAATTGGGTTTTTAAATGTAATAGTACTATTGCCATTTCCGTTGCCGCTGTTACCACCATTATTGTTGCCATTGTTGTTACCAATATTTCCTCCATTATTTCCGTTGTTGTTTCCATCATTTCCACCCTGCCCAAGCATTGTACCATCGCTATTATAGCAAGGCCCTTTAGGATTATTGGGATCACTCAAATCTATAATGGGTACATTAGTAAATTTACCCGATAACCCAACCTCTACACCTGCAAGTGTAGCACCACTATTGTAGCCCTGTGCAGCAAATGAAAACGTTCCGCTAATAGTTTGGTTTGTCTGATCATATTCAGTAATCGTACATGTTCCTGTTTTCCTTTCATCGGTTGAATAGTTGATAGATGATGTGTTGAGTGCATCAGGTATATATTGTCCTATACCAAAATTGCCACCGTACGCGCCTGCATCAAGATCGAATACCGGATTTGCTGGGTAACTGCCCTTAAAATAAAGTATGATGGAGACGATTTGTTTACCATCAAATCCCTGGATGACAATTGATCGATAGTTGTCATAATCCTGAGATAGAGGAAAGTATTTGGCACTGACCTTTCCACAATCTCCCTCAGCTTTAAATTGTACATTTACATCACCTTCTATATTACATTCGTAATACCCCCCGTTGTTTTTCTTTTTTCCAAGTTCGTCTTTCACACAGCCGGTAAAATAAAACTGCGACAAAATAGTCAGAAACAAAAGTCCTATCATTCTTAGAAAGGTTCTTTCGGCAATTACTGGTATCTGATGATTAAAAATAAGTTGTTTCATGTGTGTATATTTTTTTTAAATTCAAATAATAGCTGTAAAAGTTATGTGCTTAAGTAGAACTAAAGCTTGAAGTATATTCCAAAAAAGTATCCTTCTAATCTGGGCGAATACATAGTCAAACCAAAATCTCCTTTTTTCCCCAGACCGATATCAGCGCCAAGTTCCCAAAGAGTACTATTGCCTAATACCGTTTCATTATATGTAGTCTCAGCATACCCGGCACTGCCCCAGATGGTTAATGGATATTGTTTTTGGATGAAAGCCAAACCCGATAGGCGGCAGTTGCATATACATAGTATCCGGTAGTTTCTGAGCTGAAGTTATAGGTGGCATTTACCTCCATTCCGATGGAGAAATTTATACTTTTGCCAAGTTTATACCTCACATCGTATTCCACATCGAGTAAGTCAAAGGTTTCAATGGTAGCCAACCTTGCCAGACTGTATAAACTTTTTTCTCCCTCTTCAGAGTTAGTCGCTTCTGCGGGGTCCGCATTTTCATTGAAATCGGGTGATTCGGATACGCCATTCAATTTATTTACTGGCATTGCACTAAATGATTCTCTCCTTCCATCTGCATAAATGATCATAAAAATCTCTCTTTTATATATGGAATAGAGTGGACCTTCCAATCTTTCTGCATATTTAAATTTTACCATCTCAGGTAATATTTCCATAACTTTTACCTTCAATTCAGTTTTATCATTCTTGATGATAATATCCTGGCTAAAGCCATTTAAGCAGACCATCAAAAGGATTAATGTGAGTATTTTTTTCATAACGAAAAATTTTGTAGTAAATAAATTAATGTAACGAGCATGATTAATTTTCACTGATTCTCCGGCTTAACTCAGCACCGGTGTTATGTGATAATGTAAAATGAAAGCTGACAGGCTGAGTAATCAGCATTGGATAGTGGATGAAATGATAGTATGCATAATCATACCGCTAAAGTAGTATGCAGCAACAGGAGCAGCAACCAGACTTGTCCCGTTTTATATACGGGAAATTTCCCGTATGATGAAAATGAACTTTTTGCAATATTGCAGTGTAAATATTTTATTTCATTTAAAAAATTAACATCATGGGCAATCAACACAATTACGGAGAAATTATTTCTAAAAAGAAAGCAAATGAACTGATTGATAACAGAGATAAACTAGTCGAAAGAGTAAAGCCGTTGTTAAGAACCACTACTGTCACTAGTGGAGATTTATCTTTTTATGATAATAACTACAATGCATTCGTCTTTAGTAGAGAGTTAATTGAGAAGTTATTTAAAAACACACCTGCTGAGAATGGTCAGGAACTGGATGTACTACTTGTGGCCATGGCCTCTGAAATAGATACAAAGAAAAATCAGCGTCCAACAGTAGTTTTAGCTGCTTGCACGTCTACTATAAAGAATGGGAAAATTACCGTTACAGCCCCTAAAGAGGACCTATCCATGTTAGAAACTCCCCCGGCAATAATGGTACAGGAGATAAAGCTAAACGGAGATTTTATTTTTAGCGAAAAATAATCGCAAATTAAAGATACCTTGTATGTTGAATGGA
>JAFDXH010000147.1 GCA_018268075.1 Bacteroidota bacterium
ATCTTGTGAACAAAATACTTTTAATCGCACCATATAGGAATTGAAATAATTTTCAACCGGGTACCGGAGACCGTTATCCGTCCTTTTAATCGCACCATATAGGAATTGAAATCTCAGTACTGCCAAGTTTTTGAGAAATTTGTGTAACTTTTAATCGCACCATATAGGAATTGAAATTTGTATAATGGGAGTAGCATTAACCGCCGGCATACTTTTAATCGCACCATATAGGAATTGAAATGCACTTGCCAGGTTCATATTTCCGATTGTGTTTATCTTTTAATCGCACCATATATTTGACAAAGTAGAGTTAAAATAAAAATCATCTAGTTGGCAGATAAATAAATCATAAGGCTAGTTAATATAAGAGAATCGTAATGTTAATTTTCTGAACATAAAATATTTTTTGGTAGTATATAATACAACTTTATTATAGCGGAATGGAATCTAAACCTACCTTGTTTCTAAGCTTATTTACATTAACACTATCTTTTAATGGATAAAGTCGCGTCTCCCCGGTAATATCATCAGTATAGGATTGAGTTCCGTATATCTGATATTTGTATTTATATACGTGGTATCTATCAATATACAAAGCATAATTTTCGCCATCAAGGTCTCCTCGTTTATATGCCTTTTTGATAAATGGATAATTTTTAACAAAAGTTGCTGAGTCATCTATATGTTGAAAAACAAGAAACTGCGCGACATTAGCCTTTCTCCCGACTTCTTTAATGCTTAGCCACCCCCTTTCAAGCAATATATTTTCCATAGTTCTATAGTTTTGCTTATCAACAAGATCAACACTGTCCCACAAAGTTTTTTTTCTTAAACTATCTAAATTCGCTTCATCAGAATAAAGAATTTTCCTATATTTTTGATCGCTATCATAGATTGCTTCGAGCAGAAAACGTTCCTTCATAAGTTTTTTTTGCTGATGGCGGAGAGAGTGTGTAAATAGTAAACTATCTAATGGCCATGAATGCTTATCAATAAATGGCTGATCTTTAAACTTTGCCAATAATCTTTCACTTAACCAATCCTGAAGAATCTTATCTTTTTTATATAATCTGCCAACTGACTCATAAAGAGAATATAATCTGGAATAGTCATTCCCGTTATAATTTACATTTGAATAGATATCGGACAAATACAAAATCGAATATCTTCTTTCTTCATTCAATAGATGAAATTTTTGTAGTCCAGCAACCTGTTCAAAAAAATAGGCCGCAGAATCTAAATTTTGTTTTATGGATACTTCACTATTGCCTGCTTTAGCTTGCGATCTATAAAATTTACCTTTATTAAATATTGCTAATTCTTCTTGAGTTAATATTGGTTCTATGGTGTTAACTTTTGTAGTTGAACATCTAAGAAAAAATATCATAAGCATATATAAAAAGTAACGTTGCATAGTTATTCCCATGTTGCGGTGTATGGATTGTAATTGCATTTTGAATGCTCATTTGGAACTTTTAATCGCACCATATAGGAATTGAAATAGTACATAACAGGTGTAAAATCTCCTGTTGTGATCTTTTAATCGCACCATATAGGAATTGAAATTGATGTTGTCATTGGGTTAGTCATACCGGATGACAACCTTTTAATCGCACCATATAGGAATTGAAATTACATTAAATCTACTTATCCGCAAAATGCGACAGGCACTTTTAATCGCACCATATAGGAATTGAAATACCGGAAGCCCGCTGGAATATCTTCGTAGAATTTCCCTTTTAATCGCACCATATAGGAATTGAAATGTATCAACATCAACTAAACTATTCCACGATTGGATAACTTTTAATCGCACCATATAGGAATTGAAATAAAGTTCGGGCGTTTGTAAAAGCCTGTCATCTCCGCTTTTAATCGCACCATATAGGAATTGAAATTATACCCCGCAACCTTTTACATGGTTCAGTCTCACTTTTAATCGCACCATATAGGAATTGAAATATGACAACAACAGGTGATATTATTGTCGGTGGTAGTCTTTTAATCGCACCATATAGGAATTGAAATATATCGGTACGTATGCACAGAGGCTTACATTAACTAACTTTTAATCGCACCATATAGAAATTGAAACTGATCTGCAATGATTGTTACCTTATCCCCTTTTTATCTTTTAATCGCACTATATAGAAATCAATAAATAAATAGAATCTGGTTTATTACAATTCCTTTTTCCCTTTATTAAGTTTTTCTATTAGAATATTGTCTAAGTCTAAATTTGAAATAGGCTGTTTATAACTCAAAAAACTTTACACTGCTAGCGTTAATTTGTAAGATAAAAATGAAACAACAGCAATATTTTATTACTGCTGTTGCTTCAATAAAACTCAACGGATAACAGAAGCTCCCTGCATTTATTTATCAAAAAAGCTTTGCGCGATCAAAAGAAACAGTATTCCTTTTGCAATGCACCAGTATAAGTAGATGATGAGTGCATTTTTCCCATACTTCCTGAAAAATGGTTTTGACAGGATTGCTTTCATACACTTCAGATTATGATATTTTCTTTTGCCCAATAGTAAAATCATTGGTGTTTTACTTTTATAACTGATATAATCATTT
Organism: Bacteroidota bacterium; assembly: GCA_018268075.1. Classification (GTDB taxonomy): domain Bacteria; phylum Bacteroidota; class Bacteroidia; order Chitinophagales; family Chitinophagaceae; genus Ginsengibacter. The sequence goes on from JAFDXH010000147.1 coordinate 2,584, forward strand.
CCAAACTGTACTGTTAAATCTCTTTCTTCAAACCAAATGGCAGTAAATATGTAACCTGTTGATACCAGTGCAAACAGCAGGTGTGCGGCAGACATTACTGGTGTTGCCCGGAAACATATCAGCCAGCCAAAGTAAAGCGGATGACGGACGTACTTGTAGAAAAAAGGTATGCGAAATTTGAGCGGTACATATTCTTTCCCAAGAAAATAAAACCAAACCTGGCGTAAGCCGATCAAATCAAAATGATTAATTAAAAAAGCGCTGATCATTATTATTTCCCAGCCTATACCAAACAATGATGTGAGTATGGTTTGACCCGCAGTATCTTCCAGATGAAACCACCCACGGGCTGCCATTGCCACATCATCAGCATCATGCAAAGACTGGAGAAAATACATAGGTACTGCGTTCAATATGCTCCGGAATATGCTTTACCCATTTTGCCTTAAAATATTTATTGTCCCTGTTTTACTTTGAGTATATTGTTTGGCAGCAGCCCATGTGCCTCTTTATGAGTCTGTATCACATCGGTTGATTTGTTGGCCTCCGATAAACAAAATACTTTGCCTTTCTTTTCATCCACCCAATAGTTGATAAAATTTACATGGTATTTTTTCTGGACAGATAAATCTTTCTTATGAGCTGATACCACAGCTTCAGTGGTTACATTGCCAGGGCCCAGGTCATGTATATCGAGGTATAAATTTTTCCCACCCAGCATTGAAGCTTCTGTACCTTCCATTACTGAAAACACTTCATCAGGAATTAACCCATGTGCTTCTGAGTGTGTTTTTGTAATGGAGTTGCTATCTGCAGCCGATGACAAACAATACACATCGCCCTTAACAGTATCAACCCAGTATTTAATAAACTGTACACGGTATTTTCTTTGTGTGCTCAAATCTTTTTGATGTGCTGCTGCAACGGCGCCGGCTGTTATATTTCCCTGACCAAGATGGTGTACATCAATATATAAATTTTTCGTAAACACATTCCCTATTGTTTTATTATTTGATTGAGCCACTGATGTTACAGAAAAAAGCGTGGATATCAATAGGGGCATCATAATAGTTATTGCTTTCATACTTTTATTTTTAGCATGTATAAAAATAATGGAGAAGGTCGTAATTTAAGTTTTCTCAGGATTGCTTTCCTTCCCCATTGAGTTGAGTGGATTATAGGGGTGAAGGAAAATTATTGTGGTTAAAATTTGTTGTACGCAAATGGAGATGTATTGCTGGATTGGTTGAATGGAAAACACCGTCAGGATTATAATTCCATACCCATGCATGCAATAGCCACAATTGAAACCCTGTATTGCCGTCCCATATATCTGTATTTCCTGTAAAGCCTTCAGGTTTGGGCATATTCAGCGGAACAGCATATTCAATGGCGACCAGGTATGGTTTTCCTTCTTCATCTTTATTATAAACAAGAATCTCCGGTTTCTTTAGATCAAAAATGCTGTCAACCAACGATGTTTTCATATAATGATGCCCCATATTTTCAGTATTCACGGCTATATCGGCATAACCATCTGCTAAAGCATTATCTATGCTTTGATAACGAGCCGAGGCATCACGGGCCAGTTTTAATTCTGACATGGTTTGGCTGTTCAGTCCGGTATACCGGTCTAATAAGTCAGGATTTTCAACCGATTCTTTTTTACAACTGAGGGTGAGAATAGAAAGCATCAGTGCCAGGGAAAGGAGTTTACCAGTTTTTCCCAAACCGGCAAAAGAGTTTTTTGCATTGAACCATGAATCGGTACTAACTATTTTGTTTGACTCATTGGTTGCGAAAGAAATTTGTTTCATTGTCTTAATTTTTCTGATTAAAAATTTTAATTTCACTGCAAATTTTGATACTGCACGGGGAAGCCGTATCAGGGTTGTTCCCTATTTTAAATATTATTACCCCTCATTTCTTAGGGTATGGAATTGATTGAACGGGACGAGTTCATTTCTTTACTGAAAAGTAAATACAGGCATATTGCAGGTGGTGAGGGTCACACAATATTTGTAAACGGGGAGGCCGGCATTGGTAAAACCGCACTTCTAAAAGAATTTCGCAGACAGATTGAAGATGAAGGCAATGTTTTTACGGGCACTTGTGATGCATTGTTTACTCCAAGACCACTGGCGCCACTATATGATATTGCCTGGCAAATGCTGGGCACTGAATGGACCGGACAGGACGATGTTTCAAAACGAGGTGAATTATTTACAAGGTTTTACCAGAATCTTAAAAGCAGAAAAGAAAAAACCGTTATCATTTTTGAAGACATACACTGGGCAGATGAGGCCAGTTTTGATTTCATAAAATTTTTTGCACGCAGGATTGATACTGTGCAATGCCTTTTCATCATCACCCACCGCAATGATGAATGTCCTTCCATACAAATGTTAAGAAATGTGATGGGGCAACTGGCGCCGGATACATTTACAAGAATGCCATTAACACCACTGTCAAAAGAAGCAGTGGAAAAGCTGGCAGTTGAAAGGGGGTATAACGGTGAGGATGTGTACAGTATTTCGGGTGGCAACCCTTTTTACGTGAATGAAATACTGGCCTGGTACAGTATGGGTGTGCCTGCCAATATCAAAGACTCTATTCTGTCAATCTTCAACAGCCTGGAAGAAAAATTAAAAGAGCTGTGGGCAATACTTTCCATAGTGCCAACCGGACTGGAAACCAAATACCTGCGGCAGATGGATGAATCGTCTATTCAAACTTTTGAAAACTGTTTCTCCTCTGGTATACTTGTTTTGAAAGAAGATGCTGTTGGATTTAAACATGAACTATACCGGCGTACAATTGAGGAAACCCTGTCGCCGCTAAAAAGATTGGCTTTCAATAAAAAAATTCTTGAATTGTTTCTGCCGCAGTTTGAAGAGAATAATGAAATTGAACGAATTGTTCACCATGCAAAAAATGCCAATGAATATGAAGTAGTGGTAAAATACGCTCCTATTGCTGCAAAGCAGGCTGCATCTTTAGGTGCACATATAGAAGCGGCAAAATTGTATTTAACCGCAGTGGAATACTACCAGGGAAATGACAGGGAACTATTGGTACAATTATATGAGGCTTATGCTTATGAATGTTATCTCATAAATCAAACCAGGGAAGCGATTATCTATATTGAAAAAGCATACCGTATATGGAAAGAAAAAGGGGAAATATTGCAGCTTGCAAACAGCTTGCGCTTTTTATCAAGGTTGTGGTGGTTTGAAGGCAACCGGAAACAGGCGGAACATTACGCCAAAGAATCCATTTCTGTTATTGAGAACGAAACGGTGTCTGTTGCAAAGGCAATGGCATTTAGCAATATGTCTCAGCTAAAAATGCTTGAAGATGATATTGATGAATGTATTTTATGGGGTGAAAAGGCAATAACTATGGCAAAAGAATTAAACAATGAAGAAATCCTTTCACATGCGCTGAACAATGTGGGTACTGTGCAAATGAATCATACTGCTACAAGAGAAACGGGAAGGGAGATGTTGAAGCAAAGTTTGGCAATTGCATTAAAAAATGATTACCAAGAGCATGTTGCAAGGGCGTTCACCAATTTGGGCAGTTCCGAGACCAAAAGCAAAGAGTATGCTCCTGCTGTAAAACACCTGGAAGAAGGCATACAATATTGTGAAGACAGGGATTTGAATTCCTGGAAGGCATACATGTCTTCATGGCTTGCCCGTGTGTATCTGGAAACCGGGAAGTGGGATGAAGCTTTTGCCAATGCAGATATGCTTTTGAAATATGAAAACCAGCCATCCATTGTGAGAATAACTGCGCTGGTGATTGCGGCACTCATAAAATTGAGAAGGGGTGAAGATGATGTAGTGCTTTCTTATTTGAGAGAAGCAAAGACAAAAGCCTTTGAAACAATGGAAGTACAAAGGATACAGCCTGTAATAAATGCATTACTCGAATTTGAATGGCTGTCTGGAAAAGAATTGATTGAAAGCGATGAATTA
>JAFDXH010000148.1 GCA_018268075.1 Bacteroidota bacterium
AATCCGTTGAACTTCGTAAACAATTTTTCAGAAGTGAGTACAGAACTTGTTGATGAAATGAATGAAGAAATATTAAAAGGCAATTTGGATGATGCCAAAGAAATAGCGAATGATTTAAAACAAAATTTGGAAAAAATAAATCATCATGGCAAACGTGCCGGTGAGATTGTAAAAGGCATGTTGCAACATTCAAGAACATCATCCGGAAAAAAAGAAGCAACAGACATCAATGCTTTATGTGATGAATATTTACGACTGAGCTATCATGGTTTAAGGGCAAAGGATAAAACGTTTAATGCAAAATTTGAAACCGATTTTGATGAATCACTTCCTAAAGTAAATATCATACCACAAGAGATAGGAAGAGTTGTTTTGAATTTGATCAACAATGCGTTTTATGCCGCCACCCGGAACCCGCCTTCGGGAGGCAGGGGGGCAACCCCAACTGTTTGGGTGAGCACCCAAAACGAGGGCGATAAAGTTTTTATTTCAGTAAAAGACAACGGCCCCGGTATCCCGCAAAATATCATTAGCAAAATCTTTCAACCTTTCTTTACCACCAAGCCAACAGGGCAAGGAACGGGATTAGGATTGAGTTTGAGCTATGATATTATGAAGGCGCATGGAGGAGCATTGAATGTAGAGAGTAAAGAAGGCGAAGGAACAACATTCACAATAATTTTACCAAATACTATTATTTAATTATGAAAAAAATATCCTGGAGCCTGTTGATGATGTTGCTCGTCCTTATGAAAGTAAATGGGCAGGATCATAAATCCGACAGCTTGAAATCAGTGCTGATAAAATCTTCGTCAGATTCTGTTAAAGTGGCAACGCTACTAAAATTAGGATTTTATTACCAACGAACACTCCAAAAAAATGATACTGCTTTTCTAATATATCAAAGCGCCCTTGCTATTGCCCGTAAAAAGGGATTTCTAAAACAGGAAATAGTTTGTTTAGGACAATTAGCGCTTGTACATTCAAAATATCTAAGTGAAGACACCGCACATTTACTTTTAGCCGAAGCCCTGAATAAATCAAGACAGAACCATTTTGCAGACCAGGAAATTGCTGGATTGGGCATCTACATATCTACTGAAAGCGGTTTTTTTAACAAGGATTCTTTCTTTACTTACTTTGATAGAATGCTTTCAATAAGCCGTGAAAACAAATTAGACTCGCTGGCATTTATGGGCAGATTTGCACAGTCTGCCACTGATATGGGTAACTATCCAAAAGCACTGCAGGTGTTATTTGTAATTCTACATGCTAATGAAGAAAAGAAAGATAGTGAGGCTATAGAAAATACTTTATACATGATAGCACACACTTATGTACAGACAAATGATATCAAAAGAGCTATAGAATATTTTTATAAGGCAAAAAATTATGGTGACACATATCCATTCATAAATATTTTTATTCATGATGATCTTGCAAACGCCTATTTATTGCAAGGGCAAAATGATTCAGCCAGCCATTACGCTTACCTTTCATACAAACTGGCTGTAAAATTCTATGGCAGTGAGGATAAAGTTTATGGCGGTGTATTAAATGACCTTGGCATGATCTACGATCAATTAGGAAAAGACAGCCTGGCAATAGATTACCTCCGCCGTAGTTATGTCTATTTTACAACCGTTGAAACTCAGTACCAGAATTACTGTATCACTACCATTGGGCTTGCCAGATATTTCAATAAAAAGGGAATGGCTGATTCTTGTTTAAAATATGCAAAATTATCCCTTGGTACGGCATTAGACAAAGGCTTCTTACCTACTATATCAGAAGCCAGTGGTTTAATTACCGCATACTATCAAAAAAATCACAACACAGATTCTGCCTATCACTATCAACAGATCGGGTTTGAAGCATATAAAACCCTTTACAATGATGAAAGCAGCAGGCAGATTCAGAATATGGCATTAGCAGAGCAGCAAAGAGAGGATGATATCGCCTTGGCAAAAAAAATATCTGATGATCAATTTGCAGCTAAATTAAGATTATATGGACTAATGACTCTTGGAATAGTTGCCACATTAATCGGTATTATTGTTTACCGGAATAACAGGAGAAAACAAAAATCATACGACCTTCTTAAAAAGCAGAAACAGGAGATAGACCTGCAAAAATCAAAGCTGGAAAGTTCCATTAAAGAATTACAGACTACCCAATCCCAACTCATCCAAAGCGAAAAAATGGCTTCGCTCGGCGAACTCACTGCGGGCATTGCGCATGAGATACAAAATCCGTTAAACTTCGTAAACAATTTTTCCGAAGTAAGTACAGAACTCGTAGATGAAATGAATGAAGAAATATCCAAAGGCAATTTGGAGGATGCCAAAGAAATAGCGAATGATTTAAAACAAAATTTAGAAAAAATAAATCATCATGGCAAGCGTGCCGGTGAAATTGTAAAAGGCATGTTGCAACATTCAAGGAAAAGTGAAGGGCAAAAAGAACCAACCGACATTAATGCTTTGTGCGATGAATATTTGCGGCTGGCCTATCATGGATTGAGAGCAAGGGATAAAAATTTTAATGCCAATATCAAGACCGAATTTGATGAATCACTTACAAAAATAAATGTGGTGCCTCAAGATATAGGAAGAGTGCTATTAAATCTTTTTAATAATGCTTTTTACGCTGTAAATGAGAAGAAAAAGCTATCAGCCAATAGCTATCAGCCAATAGCTTCGGTTACTACAAAGAAATCTGATAATCATGTGATCATTACCGTTAGTGACAATGGAAATGGCATTCCCGAGAAAATACAAGACAAAATCTTTCAACCTTTTTTCACTACAAAGCCAACAGGAAGCGGAACAGGATTAGGATTGAGCTTGAGCTATGATATTGTAAAAGCGCATGGCGGGGAAATAAAAGTGGAAAGTAAAGTAGGGGGAGGCACAGAATTAATTATTCAATTACCAGCGTGATAAATAGTACAAATCATATAAACCACATCAAACTCACACCTCAGTTCGCGGCCGCACAAACCACGAAAAAAGGAGAGTGGAAGATGAACATTACATAACCTTAATCATAGATACTTATGACACACAATAATAAATATTCACTCAGTCCTTATATAAAATGCACATCTGCTATATTGGCGCTAAGCTTCTTTGCACTTCAGGCAATGGCTCAACCCAAAAAAGTGGACAGCCTGAACAATTTAATAGCGCAGGCTACATCAGATACCCAAAGAATAAACCTGCAGAATCATAAATTAGAAATCCTAAATTCCATCAACATTGATACCGCTATTGCCCTGGGAGTAAATATTATTAATGAGGCCAAGCGTATCAATTACAAAGAAGGCGAGCTGAAAGCAAGAAGCAATATAAATATAAATTATTGCTTCAAAGGTAATTTTGTTGCTGCTCGGCAAAATCTTAGTATCATGAAAGACATGCTGACACACATCAATGATTCAGTCACGCTGGCAGCCATGTATAATGCGTATGGAGTAATGTATGCAATGCAAAATAAATTTGACTCATCGCATATTTTTTTTGATGAGGGGATAAAGGTTTCCTTATTGAATAAAAACGACAAAGTGCTCACCTCTCTTTATCAGAATAATGCAATTTCATACCAACAGGAGTCCAATTTTTCGCAGGCTATTAAATGCTATCAGCAAGCGCTTGCTTTAGCTCAAAAATATAATAATGAAAAAAACCAAGCATATTGTTATTTGAACATTGGCATTGCCTATAATTCATTAGATGATAATGACCGCTCCGAAAAATACCTGTTAGATGCAATCGCGATTGCTCAAAAACTGCAAGTAAAAAATATAGAAGCTTACGGTTTTGCAAATTTATCTTCAATATATTCAGATAAGAAGGAGTATGCAAAAGAATATGACCTTGCCATAAAAGCAGCCGCGCTTGGCAAAGAAATTGGCGATCAGGGTATTCAGGCAAGCAGCTTATCAAGGGCCGGGCTGTCTTTAGGCCATTTAGGGAAATATGTAGAGGGAGAAAAATTAATTTTATCCTCTATTAAAATTGCAGACTCGTCTAAGCAGCCCTATAATATTTTTCAGGCATACATAAATTTGGGAATGATCCAGAAAATGCAAAATAAATATTCGCAAGCTATACTCAATCTGGAAAAAGGATTTATAGCGCTGGATAAGTCGGATATGTATTCGCCTGAAGTAGCCCGCGCTTATAGCGACCTCTCAGAATGTTATGAAAAAACTGGAGATTATTCAAAGGCATTGACTTCATTTAAAATGGTAGCCAAAATACAGGATTCAATAAAGGGAAAAGACAATATAAAAAAGGCTACCGAACTTACCATGAATTATGAATTTGAAAAGAAACAACAAGAGGCAGCTATATTGCAGCAAAGGCAAAATGACCTCGCCAAAGAAAAACAAAAAATTCTGATTATAGGGCTGGGCCTTACACTCGCCTTAGCCATTGTAGCATTTAGAGGATTTACCAATAAGCGCAATGCTAATAGGCTGCTACATAAGCAAAATGTAAGAATAGGAAGAACACTCACCGAACTAAAATCCACTCAAAAGCAACTCATTCAATCAGAAAAAATGGCTTCGCTTGGCGAACTCACCGCAGGCATTGCGCACGAAATTCAAAACCCGTTGAACTTCGTAAATAATTTCAGCGAAGTAAGTACTGAACTGATAGATGAAATGAATATTGAACTAAGCAAGGGTGATATTGAAGAAGCAAAAGCAATAGCTGGCGATATTAAATCGAACTTAGAAAAAATAAACCATCATGGCAAGCGGGCCGATGCAATCGTAAAAGGGATGCTGCAGCATTCTCGATCTTCTACCGGCCAAAAAGAACTCACAGATATCAATGCACTATGCGATGAATACCTAAGATTGAGCTATCATGGCCTAAGAGCTAAGAACAATAGTTTCAATGCAAAATTTGAAACTAATTTTGATGAATCACTACCTAAAGTAAATGTGATACCACAAGATATTGGAAGAGTGATTTTGAATCTGATCAACAATGCGTTTTATGCAGCCACCCAGAACCCGCCTTCGGGGGGCAGGGTGGCAGCCCCAACTGTTTGGGTGAGCACCAAAAACGAGGGCGATGAAGTTTCAATTAGTATAAGAGACAACGGTCCGGGTATTCCTCAAAATATTATTGGCAAAATTTTTCAACCATTTTTTACTACTAAGCCAACAGGGCAAGGGACGGGATTGGGCTTGAGTTTGAGTTATGATATTGTAAAAGCGCATGGAGGCACATTGAATGTAGAGAGTAAAGAAGGCAAAGGAACAGAGTTTAAAATCAGTTTACCTTTAGTATAATTATCACACCGTGGTTCGTGCAGACACGAACCACAGTGTGATAGATATATTTTCAAGAAATGAACTATTCAAAAATCATGCACTCACTCATAAAATAAAATCGGTGCAATCTATAAATCCATTTCAATCCGTGATTCTTAAAATGTATGACAAAATAAAAAAGGCAGGAAGGTAAATAAGAACATTAAGAAAGAAGGTGGTAGATTTTAAATAACACTTCAAAATATTTAAACCAAAATTAAAATTGTTGTAACATGAAATATCTGGCCTATTTAATGATAATTATTTTTTATCTCTGTTCGCAAATTACCCTCTCACAAACAACTGCCCGATTTAGTATCAATAAATACATCAATGAAAAAGGCGATACCCTACTTTACCGCCAGCTCTTTCCTGATGCAGATACCTTACGAAGGTTCCCCTTAGTAATTTTTTTACATGGCTCTGGTGAGCGAGGCAATGATAACGAGGCTCAATTAAAATGGGGTGTCATGAATTTTGCATCAGACGACAATATGATACGGTACCCAGCATTTGTAATTGCCCCTCAATGCCCTGCTAATATGACGTGGTCCAATTTTAAACGTGAACCGAATAGTACACAAATGAGTTTGCAACCCTCGCCCAGCAAGCCAATGCAATTGCTCATAGAATTAATTAATCAGCTTAAAAAAAACTTACGTGTAGATACTACAAGAATCTATATTACCGGGCTTTCTATGGGAGGCTTTGGTACCTATGATGCCATAATGCGCTACCCTCAAATATTTGCAGCAGCAGTACCGGTATGTGGTGGAGGCGATATTTCAAAAGCTAATACTATTGCTCATATTCCCATCTGGATATTCCATGGAGCAGAGGATCCTGTAGTAAGTCCTGCTCATTCTTTGGAAATGCTACAGGCATTAACAAGGGCTGGCGCTCATCCCGGTTTTACCCAATATCCTGAAGTGGGCCATTTTTCATGGCTTGGCGCTTACAGCGATCCTTTGATGATGGCATGGCTCTTTAGACAAAGGCTATAAAAAATATAAATAAAATCCATTAGGTATTTTAAAGCAATAAGGCCAAGCAGGAGTGGCAAAACTGATTGTAAGTAAGGTGCTCGCCATCCCTCATAAGAATTCTTAGAAAATAAGTTTTATATGTATTTCATTCACACAATTACCTGTAATTTTATCTGTATTAAAAGATTTTAAAAAATGCTGGCAGAACCACTCATTTCTTTTTTACTATTGAGAAAGGCCAAAAGCGTCCTGCAAAAAAATCAGGAGAATGAAGATCTGATACCCCTGATATCTATATTGTCGTATGCTATAGTGGCGCTTTATGCAGCAGAAGTTATTTTTAGTTTGGATCATGCTATTAATTGGGTCTGGCATTTTCTTTTACTGGGATTACTATACCTCGGCCTTACCCGTAAAGAATATTTACCTCTGCGTACTATCTTATTTGCCATACTCCCGTTAGCAATTATTTTGTTTATAGACGATGCCTTTTTGCTTATTAGTAAGGCAGCTCATCATAAATTCAGTACCTATATTGATGCTGTTACCTTATCTGCCGTAGTGTGGCTTGTTGCCAGGCTCATCACTTCATCCAAGCAAGAAAGAGCCCTGAAGAAAGCCAATGAACAAACACTGCAGGAACAGGAGAAAAGAAAATGGGTGACTATCAAAAATGAAGAACTGGAGGAAGTGGTTTCGCAAAGAACAGCAGAATTACAAAATCAAAAAAATGAAATTGAAAAGACTTTAAATGAATTACGAGCCACACAAACTCAACTCATTCATTCTGAAAAGATGGCGAGCTTGGGAGAACTCACAGCTGGTATAGCACACGAAATTCAAAACCCGCTCAACTTTGTTAATAATTTTTCTGAATTAAATACCGAACTCATTCAGGAGATGAATGATGAAATCTTAAAAGGCAATCTGGAAGAAGTAAAATCCCTTGCCTCAGACATAAAAGAAAATGAAGAAAAAATAATTTTTCATGGCAAACGTGCCGATGCTATTGTAAAAGGAATGCTACAACATTCAAGATCTAGTAACGGTGTAAAGGAGCTCACGAACATAAATAATTTATGCGATGAATATTTACGCCTTGCCTATCATGGGCTTCGTGCACGCGACAAATCGTTTAATGCCGGAATGAAAACAGATTTTGACCCTAACTTAGCAGAAATAAAAGTAGTACCACAGGATATAGGACGGGTAGTGCTAAACTTATTAACGAATGCTTTTTATGCAGTTAAAGAAAAGGATACTGCCGAAAAATTAATGCAGCAAAACGAAAGCACCATTAATGAGCCATTTGCCGGTAGGCCCTCTATAAAAAAATATGAGCCTATGGTTTGCATATCTACTAAATCATTAATAGATTCAATACAAATACAAGTGGCTGATAATGGAAATGGAATTCCTCAAAACGCTATAGAAAAAATTTTTCAACCCTTTTTCACCACTAAACCAACCGGCGAAGGAACAGGCCTGGGGCTGAGTATGAGTTATGACATCATCATCAAAGGACACAATGGAAATCTGGAGGTAGCAACTTCGGCAGATGAAAATAATATGAATAAACCAACAGGTACAACATTTACAATTACATTACCAAAATAAAGAGCCAATGAAAGTTTTAGTGGTTGATGACGAGACAGACGTAAAAATATTATTCGAACAAAAATTTCGCAAAGAGATTAAAAGCGGCGAACTCGAATTTGCATTTGCCTTCTCCGGCGAAGAAGCATTGAGGTTTATGAAAGTCAATGAACATGAGGCTGTCTTAATATTATCCGACATCAATATGCCGGGAATGAGTGGCCTGGAATTATTAAAACACATTAAAGAAAAATACGAGAAGCCACCACCAGTAGTCATGATGATAACTGCTTATGGCGACGACGAAAATTATAATGAAGCTATGAAGTTGGGTGCAGACGATTTCCTTACAAAACCCGTAGATTTCATAAATTTAAAAGAAAAGCTCAAATCAAAAAGTGTATGACTACAATATTAGTAGCTGATGACGAAGCAGATCTCGAAACATTGATCAGGCAAAAGTTTCGTCAAAAGATCAGAGACCGCCAGTACGATTTCATTTTTGCAGAAAATGGTAACGATGCACTGGCAAAAATAAATGAGAACCAGGATGTGGATATTGTTCTCAGCGATATAAATATGCCAGAAATGGATGGCCTCACATTGCTAACCCGCCTTACTGAAAATAAACCCCTTATTAAAACAGTAATGGTATCTGCCTATGGCGATATGGATAATATACGCACCGCTATGAACCGTGGCGCATTTGACTTTGTGACCAAGCCGGTAAATTTTCAGGACCTTGAATTGACCATGGAAAAAACCATTCGCCATATAAAACAAATTAAAGAGACCTTGCAGGCAGTAAAGGAGAATAATATTCTCAAAATGTATGTAGATGAAAGCGTACTTACCTTTATGGGATCAAGAGAATATGAAAAATCACTCACAGCCAATGAATCAATTGAAGCCTCAGTAGCATTTATTGATATATGCAGCTTCACTTCCATAAGCGAAAAGGAGCCTGCTGATACTGTAGTAAAAATGCTGAATAAATATTTTGATGCAATGGTAAAAGAGATCATAGCTCAGAATGGTACAGTAGATAAATTTATAGGAGATTGTATCATGGCAGTATTTAAGGGAGATTATCACCTCGATCGTGCTATTGATGCCTGTCTGTCTATTAAAGACATCATTGACAGTATGCCGGAGGAGAATAATTTTAGCCCAAAGGTTTCAATAGGGATTAATAGTGGTGAAATGATTTCAGGCAATATCGGGTCAGCAACATTAAAGCGTTTAGACTATACCGTTATAGGCGATACTGTAAACACCGCCCAGCGGCTTCAGAGCGTTGCTAATAAAAGCCAGGTAATTATTTCTGAAAAATGCTACGAAAAAGTAAAACAATCTTTTAATTGTAGGCCCGTAGGCCTTTCTGTACTAAAGAACAAGTCAGATGAAATGATGCTATATGAAGTATTGAACTAGATTACCCATAAAAACAAGAAACCATGCAATATGAAAAGGCTCATGCCTTTTTGATTAACAAGCTGAGAAAGGAATTACCTCCCCACATTACCTATCATAATGTACAGCATACTGCAAACGTAATAAATGCAGCAGAATACCTGGGTGAACGGGAAAATATTTCGCCCGAGGAAATGATCCTTTTGAAAACCGCTGCACTCTTTCATGATAGCGGCTTTGTAAAAAGCCACCATGAGCATGAAGCGCGCTCATGTGAAATTGCAAAAAAAATATTGCCCCAGTTTGATTATTCTCCAGAGCAGATTGAGCAAATCTGCACAATGATAATGGCTACCAAAGTGCCTCAAAAACCTCAAGATTATTTAAGTAGATTGCTTTGTGATGCAGACCTATACTATCTTGGAGGGGATCAATACGAAACTAATTCTCACAATCTTTATAAGGAATTTAAGAAAAATAAAATTATAAAAACCTCTCTGGAATGGAATATAAGACAAGCAGAGTTTTTATCCGCTCATAAATATTTTAGTGATACTGCTCTAAAGGAAAGAGAGCCCGGCAAACAAACCACCCTGAAGCAGATGAAAAAAAAGCTGGATGCCTCACTTCCTGGTGGTCACAAAGAAAGTTGGGAAGCAAAAATTCAGGACTTTATTTTGAACCTTGCCGGAGTAGGCATAGCGGCATTTGCTTTAAAATGCTTTCTCGTACCCAATCGTTTCTTTGATGGCGGCATCACCGGGCTTTCATTACTACTACATGAGCTTTACCACCTTGATCTTTCCATGCTCATTTTTCTTTTGAATTTGCCACTGATTATATTAAGCTATTTTACACTTGGCAAGCAATTTTCTATTCGCATTTTAGTAAGCATCCTCCTTTTTGGCCTATGCCTTTACATAGTGCCAGAGCTTGCCATTACTAAAGATAAATTACTGATTTCCGTTTTTGGTGGCATTTTTCTGGGTATGGGTATAGGCCTTGTAATGCGTGCCGGAGCTGCACTCGACGGCATAGAAGTATTAGCTCTTTATACCCTTAAACGTACCTCCTTTACTATTACAGAGATTATTCTTGGGCTAAACATTTTAATTTTTGGAGTTGCTGCATTTGAGTTCGGTATAGAAACATCTCTCTATTCCATACTTACCTACTTTGCTGCTACACGCACTATAGATTATGTGGTAGAAGGTATTCAGGCCTATACAGGTGTTACCATCATTTCCGGAAAAAGCGAAGAAATAAAATACGAGCTGGTGCATAGCCTGGGGCGGGGAATTACTGTGTATAAAGGAGAGCGCGGGTTTCTGCCTGGGCACTTTGAAGTGAGTAACGATGTGGATATTATTTTCACTGTTATTACGCGAATGGAGATGCGAAAACTAACCAACCTTGTATATCAAATAGACTCCAAGGCATTTATATTTGCCAACACTATTAAAGAAGCTACTGGTGGAATTATAAAAAGAAGACATAGTCATTAACAGAATCATAATACTTAAAAATTGATTCATTATGGAATCAACATCCAATAATAATGAATAGAACTGTTGGCAAGTATTTTCCTCAAACTAGTTTTGCGTCTATATAGCTCAATTTAGACATATTATTTATCGGATGAATGAGAATATAAAAGATAGATGTAAAACATTATGTACTAAATAAAAAAAACCACGAAATAAAATCCGCGGTTTCTTTTGCTCCCCCTTCAGGACTTGAACCTGAGACCCTCTGATTAACAGTCAGATGCTCTAACCAACTGAGCTAAGGAGGAATATTTATTGGGCTGCAAAAATAACTAAATTTACTATGTGACAAAATTTTGATGCATCTCTTTTTTACAAAATATGGTCAAATGTGCGCCTTTCATCAAAATCCCTTTACTACATCACTGATTTCAGGCTTCAAATGAGCTATTTTTTTTAAATTTGAGAAAACCTCAAACACATGAAGAATTATTTATTAATGTTAATAGCATTTTCATTTACCTCATTTGCTGCCTATTCTCAAAAAAAATCTTCTAAAAGCCCTATGAAATACATAGACCGGGCTAATATGGATTTTAATGTAAAACCCGGTGATAATTTTTATGAATATGCAAACGGAAACTGGCTAAGGAACAATCCTGTACCAAATTCTCAAACCCGTTGGGGAAGTTTTAATATTCTTGCCGAAACCAGTGCACAGAGACTTAAAAGTATTTCTGAAGAAGCTGCTGCCAATCCTACAAAAAATGCACTCACACAAAGAGTTGGCGATTTTTATGCCAGCGCAATGGATAGCACCTCCAGAAACAAATTGGGCTATGAACCAATAAAAGCCGAGCTACAAAAACTAAATAACCTTACTACCAAGCAGCAGGTAATACAAGAAATTGCCACTATGCGCACCATTGGGGCAGGCGCTCCACTATTTGGCTTTTATGTAGGCCAGGATGCAAAAGATGCTACCCGGTATATGGCACAACTGGGGCAGGGTGGCACTTCGCTGCCAGACAGGGATTACTATCTTAAAAACGATCCCACCTCACAGGCGGTACGGTCTGCCTATGTAAGCTATATAAAAGATTTGTTTGTATTGACAGGAAACACTCCTGATGCAGCAGCCAAGAAAGCCGATGAAATTATGGGGCTGGAAACCGGACTTGCCAAGTTGCAGATGAGCCGGGTAGAAATGAGGGACCCAATAAAGAGGTATAATAAATTTTCGGTGGCTGATTTTTCTAAAACAACCCCCGGTATGGATTGGAAAACCCTTCTGATTGCTATGAAGGTGCCCAATCAAGATAGCATATTAGTAAGCAATCCAGATTTTTTAAAAGGGGCAGATGCATTATTAAGTGCAGTACCCCTGGATACTTGGAAAGCCTACCTTCAATGGTCAGTAATCAAATCTGCTGCAAATTATTTAAGTGATGATTTTGTAAACCGAAGTTTTAAATTCAGTCAGGTATTGTCCGGCCAAAAAGAAATAGAACCAAGGTGGCAACGAGCTACAACCCTATCCGACAGGGCTATTGGCGAACTGATAGGCCAGTTATATGTAGAAAAATATTTTACTGCTGCTGCCAAAGCAAGAATGCTCACTTTAGTTGAAAATATACAGCAAACATTTGCTGATCGCATAAAAAAATTAGATTGGATGAGTGAGGTCACCAAAGAACAGGCGCTCATAAAATTAAAAGCGATAGTAAACAAAATAGGATTCCCGGACAAATGGGAAACTTACCCCGGCGTGGTGATTAACCGGAATGATTTTTTCGGAAATATGAAAAGCATCAGTGCTTTTGGCTACAATAAAATGGTGAACAGAATGGGAAAACCGGTGGACAAGACCGAATGGGGAATGACACCCCCAACTATTAATGCATACTACAATTCTTCTAACAATGAAATTGTTTTTCCGGCAGGGATTTTACAATTCCCCTTCTTTGATTTCGGAGCAGATGACGCAATAAATTATGGAGGTGCAGCAGCAGTAATTGGTCATGAATTAACTCATGGCTTTGACGATCAGGGACGCCAATATGATGCTGATGGCAACCTTAAGGATTGGTGGACTGCAGAGGACGCGAGAAAATTTAAAGCACTCGCACAAAAGGTGGTTGACCAATATGACGCCTATACCGTGAACGATTCAATACATGTAAATGGAAAATTGACACTTGGCGAAAATCTGGCTGACCTCGGTGGACTGAACATAGCCTATGAAGCTTTCAAAAAAACACCTGAAGGCAAAAGTGATAAGAAAATTGATGGCTTTACACCGGATCAAAGATTCTTTCTTGCATGGGCACAGGTTTGGCGTGCCAATATTTTACCTCAATCGGCAAGTCAGCGTATTTTAACCGATCCGCATTCGCCCTCGCAATATAGAACCAACGGCCCTATTAGCAATATGGATAGCTGGTATAAAGCATTTGATGTAATGCCAAAAGACAAGTTATATAAACCGGAGAATGAACGCATTAAGATTTGGTAAGAACTGAATTATAAATTAGTCCAAAATTATAGGGTATAATTTTTTTATAAGCGGCTCACCAAGCCGCTTTTTTATTGCAATATATCAGGTATAATAAGGGCTTATCATCCAATATATAACCACTCCACTTACTGCCACATACAACCAAATAGGCCAAGTAATTCTTGCAAGTTTTTTGTGCTGGGCATAATCACCACTCAGTGACCGGTATGCAGTAAATAATATAAAAGGTAAAATAATTGCCGCAAGTGGGATATGAGTAATTAATAACGCGTAATAAAAATATCTTCTGCTACCTGCAAGAATTTTTTCATCGCTACCTAAAATTCCATCATGATTGAGATCGCCAAATTTCGTTTCGCCACTCAATAGATGATGCGCTACGTATGATAACAAGAAAAGTATAGAAAGCAATATGGCTGCAATCATTAAATTTTTATGGAGGGTAAATCTTTTTCCCTTTACAGCCCACAATGCCAGTAGAAGCAGTATTGATACAACAGTGTTAATACAGGCATTGATCGTAGCAAATATATGAGGGTCAAAGTTTAAGTGCACATTTAGCTTAGTCTGTGATAAAAAAGCTATTGCGGCAAACACAATTACAGATAATACCCAGATGAATCGTTTTGCAGTACGATCATTTTTAGGCAAAACCGGTAGCGGATAATTAGCATTGGCATACTCCCCCCTTTCCTGTTCACCTTTTTTACGCATTATTCAACAGCTCTTTAAAAAATTGGCCAAATGTTTTTTTCTTATCTTTCTCCAGCATTAGCAATGGTATATCACGTACCAGTTTTTTCTGCGCCACAGAATCAAGGCCATTATACCATCCTCTTACTACACGATTTTTATCAAGTAGAAAAAAATTCTCAGTGTGAATAAAAGCAGTATCCACACCACTATCTGCCACGCTCGCCTTCAGTTCTGTAAGTGCAAATTTATAAATGCTATCTCTATTGCCCGTGAGCAGCCACCAACTATCAGGATTTACATTAAATTTTTCGGCCCAGCTATGCAATTGCTTCACAGAGTCATGAGTAGGATCAATAGATACAGAAACAAATTGTACAATCGAATCATTATTCGGAAAAGAGTTTTGTAATTTCTTCATTGACCGGGCTAATTGCGGGCAGATAGTCGGGCACCTGGTGAAGAAGAAATCCATGACAATTATCTTCCCCTTCAAATCGTCCATTGATACATTCTGACCCAGTTGATTGGTAAGATGAATATTCTGTACTGAATGCCATGCTGTATCATATTGAGTCTTTCCATTTTTTTCACTAATATGAACTGAATCATAAAAATAATGAGGCGGCATTTTTACATCCCGATTGGTATAATAGCTTACTAAAAGATATCCCAATAAGGGTAAACAAATTGCGATAACTAATGCGAGAAATGCCTTCTTATTCATCATTGAATGGATTAAAAACAAAATTAGCCATTGCTCACTGCAACAGCTAATGTAGATTGATAATACAACTTTATTTTAGCTAATCTAATTTATTTTCCTTCTCCGCTGCAGGTGCAGTAGCTGGCGCATGGTGCATTACTTTTTGGGGTACATATTTTCTAATACCTGCATCTGTATTCCTTAAGTTTTTAAAACTATTACCATCTGCCAAAAATGCAATGATAAACCATATAAACAATAATGCGGGAATAGCTAATGACAACATCATACTGCGTATTTCATCACCCAAGTGCATAAATATAGAAATAATATAAAACGCCTTTGCAAGAGTAAGAATACATATTACTCCCTTAATGAATAAAATAAGTGAATAACTGGGATCGCCTTTATCTAACTGGTAAATAGTTAGACCAAGTACGAGCTCAATAATCGTAATTATTGATAAAATCCAGAATGCTTTCCAGATTCTCTTTACGTGTGCCGAATCTTGCGGGTGATTTATAACGTGAACTGTAGTTTCAGACATAATTTTTTTTTTATTCCAATAATTTTTTTCAGATTAAATTAAATAAAAACACAAGAAAACAAACACCCATACCAAATCTACAAAATGCCAGTAAAGACCTGCCTTTTCCACCATTTCATAGTGTCCACGTCTTTGAAATACTCCCATTTTTGTTTGAGTGAGCATAATTATATTTAATATCACCCCACAGGTTACGTGAAATCCATGAAAACCGGTAATACCAAAAAAGTAGCCTCCGAATGCAACAGGTCCCGGTGTGGCCACCATTCTGCCCTCATACATTACATGCGGCCCCCAAGGGTTATGGCTGGTAGTAGTACCCCAATGCTGAATCACACCATCTACTAATACTTCATGAGTATGTGTAATCAGGTGAGTCCACTCAATAGCCTGGCAACCAAGAAATGCCAACCCGCCAATGATGGTAAGGATCAACCACTTTTCAACGCCTTTTTGATTCATCTTATGCCCTTCATGAACCGCCATTACCATAGTAACAGAGCTGAAGATAAGAATGAAAGTCATTAAACTTACAAAGGCTAACGGAAGATTGGCCTCAAATCCCGGAAAGGAATTAAAGACAGCATTATGATCTACCCAAAAATTTTGGCTGAATCGTATAGCGCCATAAGAGATCAAAAAGGCACCAAAAGTAAAGCTGTCGCTTAGGAGAAAATACCACATCATAAGTTTGCCATAGCTCACCTGAAAGGGACTCTTCCCGCCCGCCCATCGCTGCTGTTTAGTTTGTGCCAGTGCTGTTTCCATTCATTTATATTTAAAATAGTTCAAAATTTATTTCTCAATATCTTCCTTTAACCCATCATGAGCAAGAAAAAAAATAAGTATAACCAAAGAATATCTACAAAATGCCAGTAAGTACTCATCAAATCTATAGACAAGGTGGTATATACTTTAGTATGCTTTCTGTAAGATTGAATAACCAGTATAACCAAAGCAACCACTCCGCCCAAAACATGTAAGGCATGTAACCCTACAATCACATACAAAAATGAAAATGATACATTTCTTGTAAGTGTAACACCACTTGCCCACAATTCCTTAAATCCCCAGTATTGTAAAAACACAAATAATATCCCCAATATAGTCGTAATGGACAACCATAATTTATACCGATCCATTTTCCTGTTAACGAATGCTCTTCGGCTAAGAAAGATTGTTATACTGCTTATCAAAATCGCACCCGTAGAATACCAAAAAATCAATGGTAATTTATAGGTGAGCCAATTGGCCTGATTACTCTTTACAATGTAGGCGCTGCTCAACCCGGCAAAAATCATGATAATAGAAACTAATCCTATCCACATCACATATTTAAGAGGATGCAATCTTGGTTTCATTTCTTTCATCACAGCAATCATAATTTTTATTTACTTAAACTAAATTATATTTTATCAAACAATAAGGCCAGAAATACAATCATCAGGTAAAAATAAGAGCTAAACATTACTCTCCTCGCAGAAGCCGCATTCATTCTTACCAATAAAAGAACACTTACATATACCATCCAAATATTACAAGCAAATAATATCCAGAGAGAAAGGGTGCCACTCATATTAAAATAAAAAGGCAGAAATCCTACTGGAACCATCAACATCGAATAAATTACAGACTGAACCGCAGAAAATCTTGTTGGCCCTTTTGTACTTGGCAATAATTTGAAACCCGCCTTATCATAATCCTTATGTGCCAACCAGGCAATAGCCCAAAAATGAGGGAACTGCCACAGAAACTGTATAGCAAATAAAATATATCCTCCATAATTAAAAAATGTGGCTGTTTCACCACTTGATAGTGTCCCTTGAAATTGTCCAAAGGGATTGATCAATCCTGTAGCTGCTATCCACCCTATCAAGCAAGGTAATGCTCCAGGAAATGCACCCACTAAAACAGAAATAGAATTGACCCGCTTAAGTGGAGTATAAATAAAGGCATATAAAAAAAGGCTGAACAAAGCTACTGCTGCACTCTCGATATTAAAAAACTTCCACATGAGAAATACACCAAGCGCTCCTGTAATAATTGCAAAATACCATCCTTCCTTTACACTCATTCTTCCGGCTGCCACAGGCCTTCCTGCGGTTCTTTTCATTAAAACATCCGTATCCCTTTCTACCACCTGATTGATGGCATTTGCAGCGCCCGTTATCAACATTCCTGCAATAAATAAAATACAAACGGCATAAAAATTAAATGAAACATTGGGTGCCAAAAGATAACTGACTACACAAGAAAACACCACCATAAAGCTCAAAGTGAATTTCGTAAGAATAAAGAAATCTTTCACTTTAGCCGCCAGCGAAAAGGTTGGAGAATGTACAATATGTAAAGCGGTTTTTTCCAATTTTTTTTCTGAGTATGCTATATTATAATTTCTGTTATTAATTATTAATGTGGGCTTTCATTTTCACCGATAGGCTCAGTTTGAGGTATAAAATCTCTACCATCTTTACTGTAATCATAAGCCCAGCGATGTACTTCCGGAATTTCGCCAATCCAGTTTCCATGTCCGGGATGAGCAGGGGTAGTCCATTCCAGCGTTGTTGAATGCCATGGATTTTTATTGGCTTCAGTTACTTTTCTTCCCTTAAATATTGAATAGAAAAAGTTGAAAATAAAAAGGAATTGAGTAAAGAATACAATAATCGCTACAATACTAATGAACTGGTTAAGCCCTTCAAATTGCTTAAAGGATTCCCAATTGCTAAAATCATAATATCGGCGTGGCATACCTGCGAGGCCTTCGTAATGCATCGGCCAGAAAATCAGATAAGCACCAATCATTGTGATCCAGAAATGTAAATAGGCAAGCGTATTATTCATAAATCTGCCAAACATTTTCGGGAACCAATGGTAAATTCCGGCAAACATTCCAAACATAGATGCTACACCCATTACCAGATGAAAATGCGCGATTACAAAATAAGTATCGTGCAGGTGCATATCAAGTGCAGAATTGCCCAGCCAGATACCGGTAAGCCCACCAGAAATAAACAAACTCACAAAACCGATGGCAAATAGCATTGCCGGAGTAAAAATGATATTCCCCTTCCACAAAGTAGTGAGCCAGTTGAAAACCTTAATGGCAGAAGGAACTGCAATAAGCAAGGTAAATAATACAAACACTGATCCAAGGAATGGATTCATACCTGTTACAAACATGTGATGCGCCCAAACCAAACAGCTTAACGTAGCAATCGCAAAAAATGAACCCACCATTGCCATGTATCCAAAAATTGGTTTTCGGCTATTGGTAGAGATTACCTCCGAAGTAATACCCATCGCCGGTAAGGCTATAATGTACACTTCAGGATGCCCCAGAAACCAGAATAAATGTTGAAACAATATCGGGCTTCCACCTTCATTTGGAAGTATCTTGCCCTGAATGAAGATATCGCTTAAATAAAAGCTGGTACCTAAATGGCGATCAAACAATAATAAAACTACTGCTGATAAAAGTACCGGGAATGTAAGAACCCCCAAAACAGCAGTAAAAAAGAACGACCAGATTGTAAGAGGAAGCCTAGTCATAAACATCCCTTTGGTGCGCATATTCAAAATGGTCACGATATAATTAAGGCCACCCAATAACGTAGAAACTATAAACAAAGCAATACTTATGAGCCATAAATCCATCCCCGTTTTAGAGCCATCCATAGCATCGCGTAGTGCACTCAGAGGTGGATAGATAGTCCAACCACCACTGGCAGGCCCTGTTTGTACAAACAGGGAAGAGAACATAACTACAGAAGCTGAAAAGAAAAACCAATAAGAAAGCATGTTTAAAAATGGCGAAGCCATATCCCTTGCGCCTACCTGCAATGGAATGAGAAAATTTGAAAAGGTACCACTCAGGCCTGCAGTAAGTACAAAAAATACCAGAATGGTTCCGTGCATGGTTACTAATGCATAATAGAACTCCTGATCAAGGCGGCCACCTTTGGCCCATCTTCCTAAAATATCTTCAAGGAATGGAAATGCCTGATCGGGATATCCCAGTTGCAAACGGAATAACACCGAAAATAAACCACCAATTACCGCCCAGATAATACCGGTAACTAAAAACTGGTGTGAGATCATTTTATGATCTTGACTGAAAATATAATGGGTAATGAAGGACTGCTTGTGGTGATGATCATGAGCCTCGTGACCCAAATCGTGCACCACTAATGGTTGTTCATGCAAAACTTCTTCGTGATTCATAATGATATTATTTTGGTGGCTTTTGCCTAAATTATTCAGTGCTTACTTTATTGCCATAGTTTTTGTGCTGTCGGCAGGGGCCGCAGGCATACCGGCTTTTGATTTCAGATATTCGGGCCTTTGCTTGATCATCCAATCGTTAAACTCCCGTTGTGTTTCCACTACAATCACTCCTCTCATGGTAAAATGTCCTTTACCGCACATTTGATCACAGGCTATTTCATATACAAAATCAGGGTTTCCTGTTTTTTCCTGCATTTGCTTGGTAGTATAAATTGGGGTAAACCAAAGTGTAGTAGGAGTTCCTGGCACTGCATCCATTTTCATTCGAAATGCCGGAAGGCCCACATCATGTATTACATCCTGTGAATTAATTACCAATTTCACCGGCTTGTTTACTACCACATGCATAGTAGTTGGTACATGTATATCATCATGGCTCGCAGCATCTTTCCAATCTACACCAAGCGGGTTTCCGTTGGCTGGATCCGTCATTTTATAATCCTTTCTACCCAATATTTTATCCTTGCCAGGGTATCTTATTTCCCAGCCAAACTGGTGACCAGTAATTTCTATTACCTGTGCATTCTTAGGTGCATCTCCTGTAAATTTAAACCAGGCTTTCAACCCGAATACAACTAATACTGTAAGCACTATTGCCGGGATACTTGTCCAAAGAAATTCCAATCTATTATCATGTGCAAAATAAAGCGCTTTACGTTTTTCTTTATATTGATATTTGAACGAAAACCAGAATAACAAAATTTGAGTGATGAAGAATACAATACCTGTAATCCATATAGTCCACCACATCATTTTATCAATCTCCTTTCCTTCGGTAGATGCGGCTCCATAAGAAAATAAATTATTGGGGTAATATAACTTATTACAATACCACACACCTATGAGGCCAAGTATAAGAAAGGCCACCATTAAAAACCCATTCACCCTGTTATTTTGGTTTCTCGATTTCTCTTCTCCCTTTAGAAGGCTTACATATTCGCTAGCCTTGGAAATTTGAAAAATCACCAGGAAAATAAGGATGATAATGACAATCAAAAAAAAGTTACTCATATTTAATTTTTTTCCTCACCTAAATGAAAGAACCTGATTATTTTATTGCTCTTTATTTGTATTTAAATAATACGTTTAGTTATTCTTACCTGCGCTACTATGGCCCCACTACATGTATAATACTTTCTTTCAGGAAAGGATTATTATGAGCTGTCATAGATGTTTTCATTGCAAACTTATTTACTCCCCACATAATGATTCCAATAAAGCCCAACGGAATACCTAATTCAAACCAACTCATGTGTGGATTATTTTTTACTGTTCCGGGCATTACCATTTGGTAGAAATCAATCCAATGGCCAAATATGATCACAATACACATAAAGGTGACAATGGTGTAATTTCTTTTGGTACCTGCTTTCATAAATATTAGGATTGGCGCTACAAAATTCAAAACCAGATTCAGGTAAAAGAGGCCTGAATAGTGCCCCTGCAATCTTACTTTAAAATAAACGGTCTCCTCAGGAATATTTCCATACCAGATCAGCATAAACTGATCAAACCATAGGTAAGTCCAGAATATAGAAAAGGCAAAAATAAATTTACCCAGATCTTGAATATGCTCTTTAGTAACATATTCCAACTGGCCTTGATTTTTAAAATAAATAACAAAAATAGTAATAAGAGCTAACCCTGCCACAAATGTGCTTGCAAATGTGTACCAGCTATACATGGTGCTATACCAATGTGCATCAATACTCATAAGCCACAACCAAGGCAAAATGGAGCCTACTGATAAAAGGTAAAGAACAATATAATATGCACTGATACCCATATTCTGTTTAAGCCATTTTTTAGACGTATCATAATCCATAGGCCCCATTGCATCTGTCTTCAGGCTTAATTGATTTAGTTTTTTTCCTAAAAAAATCCACAAAGCAATTACTACAAACGATGTAGCCAGATAAACTGTGGGATTTAAGAACCCGGATTTGCCGTTTAATACTTTATCATGATGCAAGGCTGCCTTATCAAGCCATGGATAAATATCTGCACGCTGGCCAAAAATGACACACAGCAAAATAATAAATGTAATACCCCCCATTACAGGTACCAAGGTAGCAATAGCTTCTGTTACTCTTCTAAAAGCAACCTGCCATCCGCCCATTGCTAAGGTACAAATTACAATAAAGAAGATAGAAACATTCACCAACATAAGCCAGAACATACTATTTTGTAATAGCACCGCCCAAAAACGAGTGCTATTCACATTATCTCCATGGCTTCCGGCCATAGGATTTAAAAATATAATTCCAAGAATAAGAGTTAGTAAGCCCGCAGCCATAAATATTACTGACCATCTTTTGAATCCTGCCGGTGCTACATACTGATTGTTCATTAAAAAAAGATTTTTATTAAATTATTTTGTTTTAGTCGAATCTGTGCCTGAGGCAGAATTAGCATCACTACTTGCGGTAGCAATATTGAGTCCTGCCTGATGCGCTTTTATATATTGTATTACCATCCACCTTTGCTCACGGCTCAGTTGAGAGGCATAACTACCCATATTGTTTTTCCCATAAGTAATAGAATGAAACATGGTACCTACCGGCATTGCTATATATTGTGCTAATGTAAGATTAGCCACAGCAGGCACTTTTCCTCCTGTAGATAGCGGGCCTTGTGCATCCATTTTCTCTCCATGGCAAATAGCGCAATTAATATTAAACAGTCTTGCTGCCTCCTTCATTTGGGTTGAGTTCAGCGGCGGTAAGGGGTCTTTTACTTGTGCGCTCAGTTTATACCCATTAGAATCATTTGGTAAAATATAAGGAAACAGATCGCCGCGCCTGATAGTACCTTCTACTGGCCAAGGAATATATTTTATATTTTCAGAGGCAAGATTATTAGGTGCATAAGCTACATAAGCACGACTATAGGCCATGTCTGGCATATAAATTTTTCCTGGTTCTCTCTTGCTGTCGCAACTTTGAAATGCCACACACAGGGAAACAAGTACAAATAGAGAAAATATAATATTATTTTTTTTCATGCCGTTCATGCACATTTTTATGTTACTCAATACATTTTTTTTATTCTACCCCTACTTCTTCAGTTCTGTATAATTTTTGCTCCTTATCATATCTGCCAAACCACCATCCATCTTCAGCATCCTGCACATTTATTTCTATAGCTCCATTTTGCGCTAAAAATGCTTCTATCTCTGCCACATTTGATTTTGCAGTACATTCAATCGCCATTACAAAGGCATCATCTGTTGCTCTCGGACTGAAATGATGTTTTTTTACTCCCGGCATCATCTTGTTCAACCAGCAATAAGTCCACACCATACCCACTGCAGATAATAGTACAGTAAGCTCAAAAGTAATAGGGATAAAGGCAGGTAAAGGAAAATGTGGTTTGCCCCCAATATTTAAAGGCCAATCTGTTGTAAATATCCACCCCATACCCCAAAGAGCAATGGTAGTACCTGTAATGCCGTAGATGAATCCCATTGTATGCAGGCTTGTTTGTCTCAGTCCCAAAGCATGATCCAACCCATGAATTGGAAAGGGAGTATAAACATCATGAATTTTATATCCTGCACGGCGCACGTTCTTTACCGCAGGAAACAAAACTTTTTCATCTTCAAATGAACCAACAACAAATTTTTTGATCATATTAAATTCTTTAAAAAAAACAAATCAAACTGCTCTATTAATGAGCGTGCTCTACTTCTTCGACATAAAATTTCTCAGAATCCATCCTTTCCAAATCAGTCATTTTCGCTTTATAATTTTCACCACTTGTTTTTAAAATACTCTTAATTTCTGCCACTGCTATTACAGGGAAGAATTTAGCGAAAAGGAAATAACAAGTAAAGAATAATCCGAAGGTTCCTAAGTAGAATCCGATCTCCCATATTGAAGGGCTATAATATACTGTCCAGCTCGATGGAAGATAATCACGATATATAGAGGTAACAATAATCACAAACCTCTCAAACCACATACCTACATTGATCAGTACAGACATGA
The DNA here is from genome assembly GCA_018268075.1 of Bacteroidota bacterium. GTDB lineage: Bacteria > Bacteroidota > Bacteroidia > Chitinophagales > Chitinophagaceae > Ginsengibacter. The sequence continues at coordinate 23,555 of JAFDXH010000148.1, forward strand.
AGAAAGTGAACAATACATTTCTCCTTAATTTACGCGACCAGAATAGCTGAGGAGATGCCACATTACAAAACATCATTCCATAATAAGCCCAACCATAAGGGCTGAATATATTTACCCTGTTTTGGCGAAAGGCCCACCATTCATAGGCATTGCCACTATACCAGGCTACAAATAGCTCTGATAGGTAAGCACACCCAACAATAGATCCGGTAAGCACAATTACCTTATTCATGGCTTCTATATGCCCTACCGTTATATAATCTTCCAGGTGAAGTACTTTTCTGGTAATAATTAATAGTGATTGCACCATCGCAAATCCGGAAAAAATAGCACCCGCAACAAAATAAGGCGGGAAAATGGTGGTGTGCCAACCTGGAATTACTGAAGTGGCAAAGTCAAAAGATACAATGGTGTGCACTGACAATACAAGTGGAGTAGCCAGGCCAGCTAAAACGAGTGCAAGGCTCTCCTGACGTTGCCAGTGTTTGGTACTACCTGTCCATCCAAAAGATGCAAGGCCGTAAAACATTTTTCTAAATTTGGTCTTAGCCCTATCCCTTACTGTAGCAAGGTCTGGTAGCAAGCCTGTGTACCAGAATAATAGTGATACTGTAAAATAAGTTGAAACCGCAAATACATCCCACAAAAGAGCTGAGTTAAAATTGGGCCATAATGGTCCGCGAGTATTAGGGTAAGGCATTACAAAAAATCCCATCCATACGCGCCCCATGTGAAAGATAGGGAACTGACCGGCGCAAATTACTGCAAAGATGGTCATGGCTTCGGCTGCACGGTTTACACCAGTACGCCAGCCTTGCCTGAAGAGTAGAAGTATCGCAGAAATAAGGGTACCTGCATGACCAATACCAATCCACCAAACGAAGTTAGTAATATCCCATCCCCAACCTACAGTATGGTTAAGATTCCACTGCCCGATTCCATATACTACTTCGCGATATACAGAGTAAACTCCAAAAATCAAGAGTGCTATCGAAATTGATAATCCAATCCACCATGCAGTAGTGGGCTTGGTTTCAATGGGGCCGATGATGTCCTCTGTTACCTGGTGATAATTTTTTTCACCGTCTATCAGTGGTTCCCTTAATTCGGATTCGTATTTTAATAATGACATACTGTTTTAATCTTTTATTTCTACAGGTTATATCTTTTTTATTATTCTAATTAAACTTCTGCTTCTTTGGTTCCCACTTCTCTATCTGTATTTCTGATTTTAGCCAGATAATTTACATTGCTCAATGTATGTAATTGCTCTAACACATAGAATTTTCTTGCCTTTTGTTGCTCGTATCTTAGCTTAGAGATATTGCTCTCTGCATCATTTACATTACCAAACATAATGGCATGTGTAGGGCAAGCCTGCATACAAGCAGTCTTAATTTCACCATCCTTTATGGGCCTTCCTTCTTTCTTTGCATTTAGTTTTCCTTCTTGTAAACGCTGAACGCAGAAGCTACATTTTTCCATAACACCACGGGCTCTCACAGTCACATCAGGGTTAAGCACCATTCTTGTAAGGTCGCTTTCAAGGTCGGTTGTGGCATCTGAAATTATTCCTCTTTGGTTATCAGGGAAGCTGTCTGCACCGTTATAATCGGCCCAGTTAAATCGGCGTACTTTATAAGGACAGTTGTTGGCACAATATTTTGTTCCTATACAACGGTTGTAAACCATTTGATTCAAACCTTCGCTGCTATGATTGGTTGCGGAAACTGGGCACACATTTTCGCATGGTGCGTTATCACACTGCTGGCAAAGCATTGGTTGAAAAACAATATCCGGATTTTGAGGATTTCCCGTGAAATAACGATCAATCCTTATCCATTGCATGTCATGAAACCGAGATACTTCATATTTGCCTACTGTAGAAATATTATTTTCTGCTACACAGGCTACAGTACAAGCGCTACATCCTATGCATGTATTAAGATCTATGCTCATGCCCCATTTTATTCCCGGCTTTTCGTAAGTAGGGTACATCGTGGCATCACGCGTAAAATCTTTTCCGTAGGCGCTCAGTTCTTCCTCTTCTTCTCTTCCCAGCTCGAGTGGGTCGGCTATAAAATGCTTTAATGTTGTTTCTCTTACTATCGGCCGCCCTTCGGTTATACTATGGGTTTGCGTTTGGGCAATAGGAAACATTTTTCCGGTGCTTTCTATTGAAGCAATGGATTGATAGGTAATGTTAGTCCCATTGTATGAAGTAAGCGGATAAACATTTACACCAACGCCTGCTGCTGCCGGCCCTATGTATTGTTTGGTTTTAGTTTTATCATTACTCTCCCTGCCATACCCTACTGCGATTGCGATCACATTGGGATGAATACCGGGTATAATTAATGCAGGTATTTCTATTGGTTTACCATTTACGGTTACTTTCACTACCGGCTTATCGGGATGCACTTCATATTTATCTGCTTGGCGCTGTTTAAAAATATCAATATCAAATAATTTCTTTCCCATTTCAGGAGAAACCATTGCATAGTTATCCCATGTTGCTTTAGTAATAGGATCACTTACTTCCTGCAGCCAAGCATTGCTAGCATGCGAACCGGTACCAATTGATATTTTTTGATAAAAAACAATTTCTGTATCCCCACCTTTTATTGCTGCAATTCTGGTAGCAGCCTCCTGCACATTCCCCTTGTATGAAACTGGGGCAGATGAGGTGGTGATTACAACTGGAATATTTTGCTTGCCTGATGAATCCGTCAAATTTTTCTTGCTATCTACGCCGGCAATTACAGGTGTTTGTTCTGACCCACTAAAGGTAGCAGATTCTGCCGCAGATGCCGGTGTCATGTCGGCAGGCCTTAAAATTGAATTTTGCGATAATAGACGACCGCCTTCAATAATACCATCTTGTAAAAATTGTTCGTATTTATCTAAACTACCCAAACGGCCTGTCCAATAATTCTTAAAATATACGGCATACTCATCAGGGCTACCTGATACCTTCAATAAAGATGTTTCAAATTGCCTTGTCTTAAATAAAGGATGAATAAGCGGCTGCAATACACTGATAGTGCCTTTCTGCAACTCAGCATCTCCCCAACTTTCAAGCCAATGATGAGAAGGAATTAAATAGTTACAAAGCTCTGTTGTCTCATCCATTTTTTCTGAATAAGAAACTGTAAAAGCGCATTTTTTTATCCCACTTACTAACTTGGCAGAATCAAAATAACTATACACAGGATTGGCGCCATATACCATTAGGCCACCAATAGCGCCGCTATTTAAGTCTTGCGTCAAGGCTACCATATCACTATCCATTCCCTGCCGGTAATTAACCGGAGTATTATAATCTATTACCTTTCCGTTAGCGCCTATCTGTTCATTAATTGCATTGACTACCATTTGAATATTGACGTCATTGCTGCCACATACTACAAGAGCAGCGCCTTTATTCGCAGATAATTCAGCGGCGGTTTTTTTCACTGCTTCTGTAAGTGCTGGCGATAAAGTAGCTGTAGTACCACCACCCAGCGCGCCTAACAATGCAAGTGCTATTGCTCCTGTTTCTGATGGCTTGTGTATAAAGCGCTCATCAGCATTAGCGCCGGTCATGCTATAATAACTTTCAAATTGTATATGACGGCTCATTGATGGATTTTTCTCATCAATTCTTCTGTTGGCTGCATATTGTTTTGCAAAAACCACAGGGCTAAGCCAAGTACCCAAAAAATCAGCATTAAGGCTTACAATCACTTTGGCATTTTCAAAATTATATGCCGGAATTATCCTTTGGCCATAAGATGCTTCATTAGCCATTAACATACCACTATAGGAAACGGCATCGTATTGTACATGGCGTCCTGGATACTTTTTTAAAACATCCGCTATTATTTGTTTTAAAGTGATAGAAGTAATAGAGGAAGTAAGAATCACTAACGGTTTGCCACCAAGATTTGACAATTCGGAAGCCACCATTTTATCTATTGCTTCAAAGGTTGCCTCTTTACCTTTCGCTAAAGGATAACGAAGCCTGGTGGTATCATATAAATCAAGAACCGATGACTGGCATTGTGCAGAGGTACCGCCAAGGGTTAGTGAGCAAAGTTCATTTCCTTCAATTTTAATAGGCCGGCCTTCCCGTTGTTTTACTACTACAGGTACTGCATCGCCATCATTAATATAGGTACTTGCATAATAATTTGAAATACCAGGAATCATATCGTCTGGCTTATGCAGATAGGGAATACTCTTGTGTACCGGCATTTCGCAACTGGCCGCTATAACAGCCGCAGCAGTGCTGAAACCCATATACTTCAAAAAATCTCGACGGGGCGTTTTTGCATTGAAAAGATTTTCATCAGCGAGGTCTTCAAAAGGAAGCTCTTCTCTGAATTCATCTTTTGCAGCTGCCTTATTTGCATCGCTTTGATTGAGTTCTCCAAAATTTTGCCAGTACAATTTTTCACTCATATTTTTCCAACAAGGGATTTAAATAAAAATCTAATAATTAACAATAAATGCCCGAAATCAATAATGGCATTTCTGACATTCTGTACCTCCAATTTTTTCTACAGTAACACTGTCGTATTTTTTATTTTTTATGTCTTCATGAAATTTTTCATAAATACTGTAAAAATTATTTCCATGCCCTTTGTTATCATTAAACTGCACGTTAGTGGTACGGTGACAATTGATACACCAGCCCATACTTAGATCTGCAAATTGGTGTACTTCCGGCATTTTTTGAATTTCGCCATGGCATGTTTGGCAGGCCACTTGGCCTACTTTTACGTGCTGGGAATGATTAAAATAAACATGGGCAGGCAGGTTGTGTATTTTAATCCATTCTATGGGCTTACCCGGCTTATCGTAAGTTTTGGTATCCGGGTTCCACCCTGCATATTTATAAAGTTTCTGAATTTCTTCGTTAGCATTTACAGTTGTTCCATCCTCTCTCTTAATTGGATCTCCTGTATATTCTTTTACAGCCATGTGGCAGTTCATACACACATTTACAGAAGGGATACTTGCATGCCTGCTATCTTGAGCTCCACCATGGCAATAAAGACAGCTAATCTGGTTTACCCCGGCATGTACTGCATGAGAATAAAAAATGGGCTGCACTGGTTGATAGCCTTTTTGCCTTCCGAGGCCCATTGCGCCTTCTACAAGGAAGTAGCCGCCCAGCAAGAAAAGAAAAATTACTACCAATAAGAGATATGCCTTATTGCGATAAAAAGGAACAGGAGCTGCTGTACGATGCCCTTCCTTTTCGTCCGTTAATTTTTTCAGATTACTATTTACCTGAAGCAATATCAAGGCTACTATTGCAAGTATAAGGGTAAGTACCCCATATAATATTGTATTATCAGTTTCTGGCGCTGGTGCTGCTGCGCCACCAGCTCCCGGCTTAGCGGCGCCCGGCTTTTCATACTTATCAGCCCAATCCAATATGGCATCAATATCCTCCTTTTTCAAATCGGGAAACGAGGTCATTACTACACCGCCTGCTTCTGCCTTCAGCTTCATGGCATAAGGATCGGTATTGGCCATAGAAGAAGCATTGGCCACCCATTTATAAACCCAACCTTTTTCTGGTTCTCTTTCTCTGGCTCCTTTCAATGCAGGGCCTACGTAATGCTCGTCAGGCTTATGACAAGCGGCGCAATTAGCCTTAAAAAGAGTTTCACCATCGGCGGCAAACAATAATTTCGGAGAAATTATGGTCAGAAAAAAAAGTAAAAATAGTGGTTTAAATAGCCTGCTGGTTTGGTTCATACACTGATACCTTATCTTGAATAATGGAATAATAAAACTTATTACAAGCAGCAAAAGTAAGAAAGCATGTTGACAAAGTGTTAACATTCAAAAAAATTTTTTTGTCAAATATTTCTTAGACAAAGATTTAATAACCAAACACATATAACGATATTGATTTTTTTAAGGCTTTCCCCTTTTTGATTTTAATTCAACTTTTCCTTTGCCCAAACATGATATAAAGCGCAAAAAATCTGCATCTTTGAGGCATGTTCAACCGTCTAAAAAAACATTGGAAAGCAGATAATAAAAAACTTCTATTGATCCTGCTAACTTTCACTTTTACAGGATCCATTACCGCCTGGCTCAGTAATAGAATTCCCATCTGGCTACTGCTTGAAAAATTTTCGTGGGTGTGGTGGCTTTCTAAAATAGGTGTTTTTGTATTAGGGTATCAGGTACTCATTTTAATAATTGGTTTTTGTCTGGGTCAATTCTCTTTTTTTTGGAATTATGAAAAAAAAATATTGAAAACATTTGGCCTTATTAAAAATTCTTTGCCAAATGAAAACCTTTCGGTAAGAAACATTTGCCTTTTTGCCTCTGGTGCAGGAAGTAATGTTGAAAAAATTATTGAATATTTCAAGGGCAACCCATACATCAATATAGTACTCATTGTATGCAACAACCCCAATGCCGGGGTAATATCCATTGCTACTCGGGAAAATATTCCCTGCTTGCTTATTCAAAAATCAATTCTTTCTAAGACGGGATATGTAGAAAGCTTGGCTGCCTACAAAATAGATCTCATAGTGCTCGCTGGTTTTTTATTAAAAGTACCGGATATACTAATCGAGAAATACAAAGGAAAAATAATCAATCTCCATCCTGCACTATTGCCGGAATATGGGGGTGCAGGTATGTATGGCGCAGCTGTTCATAAGGCAGTATTAGCAGATAATAGAAAAGAGTCTGGTATTACCATTCATCATGTAGATAATGAATATGACCATGGTGCAATTATTTTTCAAAAAAAATGTGAGGTAAATGAAACAGAAACAATAGAAAGCCTTACCGGAAAGATCAGAGCTTTAGAGCATCAAAATTTTGCTCCAATCATTGAAAGCATTTTATTGAAGGCTCAATAATATATCTTTGCGATTTTTCAAGCATATACTTTGTCATAATAAAGAAATTAATTGCACTACTTATAAAAGGGACGTTAAAAGTTTCCTTCACCCATAATCTAATAAAAGCTAAGTCGTAATATTACCTTTTTTACGCGTGATAAAAAATCTACCTGTTTACAAGCTGATATTTTTGATGTTACTCTTGGGAGGCACCGTACAATTTGCAAAAGGACAAATTGAAATATCCGGAACTGTTTATGATTCATCTAAGCTGTATGCAATACCCAATGTAATGGTAAATACTTCCTCCGGCAATAGTGCACTTACCGATTCGCTTGGTACCTACCATATTATTGTTTCTAATGTGAACGACAGCGTCTCATTCTATTACAATAATAAGCATACGATGAAATATCCTGTAAAATCAATGTCTAATTATAATGCTTTTGATATTTCCTTACGCGTAAAGGCAGCCGAAAAATATAAGTTACTTAAAAATGTTATCGTTTTTTCTAATACCTACCGATACGATTCTATGGAAAACAGGATAACCTATTCTAAAATATTTGACAGAGATAAACCAGGTATCAGCTCTACTTACGAATCTGGCGGTGCCGCAGGCTTCGATCTGGATGCGCTTATCGGTATTTTTCAATTTCGTAAGAATAAATCAAACATTGCTTTTCAAAAAAGATTAATAAATGAAGAACAGGACAGATATATAGATTACAGATTTAATCCAAAGACTATTTCCAGGATCACAGGATTGAAGGGCGACACCCTTGAGCTTTATAGAAAAAGATATCGGCCAGATTATTATTTTACCAGTAAGGCTACCCTTACACAGTTTTACGAATATATTTTGAACACTTTCTACAAATTTAAAAGAGAGGAAGGAATTGAATAAAAAAAAATCCGCCTCCTTTCGGAAACGGATTCATTCAACAATTCACCTAAAAAATATTAATTCGATTTGATTACCTGATACCAGATTTCCCCATTATCCTGTACCACAGGTTTATATTGTGCGCCATCTATTGCATAATATGTTTCTCCATCAATTGTCAATGTTTGATAACCAGCCGGAAGGCTTTCTACTATGGCACCTATAGGAGGCGATACTACATAATAATTAGAATTGCGATACTGATAATACGTTCCATAATAGTAATAATATGGATAATCATTTACATAAATTCTTCGATATCCTCTGGGCATTACATTAATGAATATCCCTATGGGAGGCGCTACTACCATGAACGAATTTAGATAAGGCCTGTAAAACATGCCATTGTAATACCTATAAGGATTACCGCCATAATTATATACACTGTAGCCCACTGGCATCACATTGATTATGGTGTTTCGCTGTGGCATTGCGGCATACCTCCACCCGGGGTTTCGTGCATCATAAACGGGGCGAGGATAGCTGCGGGTATTGTACACACTTTGACGATTATAGATTTGGGTATTGTTATTGATAATGGTATTATTATTTCTTGTCACGGCTAAATCTCTGGAGGGTCTTTGTGCGGTGCCTTCCGGCCGCATTTCAGGCCTCACAGATTCAACTTGTCGCCTCTCCATTTTTCGGATATTTTCATGATGAGGCATTTGCCTGAAATGCTGTGGTGAAAATGACCTTTCATTTCCATGCTCGCGATGACCTTTCTGTGCAAAGGCAGGTATAGTAAATGTAGCAGCGAAAAAAAGTAAAAAAAATAAATTTAAGTTTCTAACTCTAACGATTAACTTTTTCATACTGAGGTTTTAGATTGAGTTGTAAAAACTTTAGACTACAAGAATAAAAAATGTTTAACCATCTATTGTCATGAAACTACTACAAGACTGTTAAAGAAACCAATAAGCATGAAATGAGAATTAAATTATAGTGTTATCATGAAAGAGAATCCGGCTGTTGCTACTCAATATTAAAGCTCACTGATGCCGCAACAAAAAAAATCTGTTTCAATACATATCTTCAACTTTATTTATTTTCATTGAAAATTAAACTCCTCAAAAAATTGAATTTAAAACAAAATAGAATAAAAATTACTCCTCTTTTAGTATGCGCATGCCTGTTATTTACAGCCGCGGGCGCCCAATCGTGGCAAACCATTCACAATAAGGCAATCGTAGTGGACACACATAATGACATCATAAGTGTATGCCTCCAAAAAGGATATTCCTTTGACGAAAACCTTGATGGAAAAACGCAAAGCGATCTTTCAAGAATGAAGCAAGGAGGATTGGATGGCCAGGTTTTCTCCATTTTCTGCGGTGGCGAACAAAAAGATCCCTTTCAATTTGCAAATAGAGAAATAGATACTTTGTATGCTTGGATTAAAAGAAACCCCAAGTCTATGCAGCTTGTTACTAACCCCCAACAATTAGCGGTTGCAATAAAAAAACATAAGCTTGCCAGTATGATGGGTGTAGAAGGTGGTCACATGATAGAAAATGATTTACAAAAATTGGACTACTTGTACGGCCGTGGTGTTCGCTATATGACACTAACTTGGAACAATAATAATGACTGGGCAACCAGTGCTGAATATGAATCTGGGCATCAGAAAAACAATAAAGACTCAGTTCGCAAAAATGGATTAACTGATTTTGGCAAAAGCGTAGTGAGGCGAATGAACCAATTAGGAATGATGGTAGATCTAAGCCATGTAGGCGAACAGACCTTTTGGGATGCAATCGCAATTACAGATAAGCCTGTGTTGGTCTCTCACAGCGATTGTTATGCCCTTTGCCCAGTCTATCGCAATCTCAAAGATGACCAGATAAGAGCTGTTGGGAAAAATGGGGGCGTGATTCAATTAAATTTCTATCCTCTTTTTTTGGACAGTACTGCAGAGCAAAAACAACACACTTTTTTACAAAAACATAAAGCAGAGAAAGATTCGCTCAAGAATTCGGGGATGAGCAATGATGAAATTGAAAGCACTATCAAAACAAAATACAAGCAAGAGATGGAAGATATGCAATCGCCGCTCTCCTTGCTATTCGACCATATACAGCATGTAATAGACCTTGCAGGAATAGACCATGTAGGCCTTGGCGGCGACTTTGATGGCATTGGTTTTACACCAAAAGAATTAACGGATGTAACGAAGTACCCCTTAATCACCAAAGAACTGGTATCAAGAGGATTTAGTAAAAAAGATATTTATAAAATTATGGGTGGAAATTTTATCCGCGTTTTTAAAGCCAATCAGAAACATGACAACCAGTAAAAAAATATGGGGCACAAAAATATTTTTGTTGCTTTTATCTTTCCCGATTCAATTGTTTGCTCAACAATTTTCATCTGGCGAAATTAATAATTGGAAAAATCAAGCCAAAAATGTTTCCATAATCCGGGACAACTTTGGCATACCTCACATATACGGCAAAACCGATGCTGACGCTGTTTTTGGATTAATGTATGCACAGTGTGAAGATGATTTTAACCGGGTAGAAATGAATTACATAATAAAACTTGGAAGGTTGGCAGAAGTAAACGGCGATAAAGATTTATACAACGACCTGCTCATTCGCCTTATTATAGATTCAACAGATGCAAAAAATGATTTTAAAAAAGCACCTGATTGGTTGAAGAAATTATGTGTCGCCTTCGCCGATGGCATTAACTTTTTTCTTTACAAAAATCCCAAAGTAAAACCTGCATTGCTCACACACTTTGAACCTTGGTATCCGCTCCTTTGGACGGATGGCAGTATCGGCGCTATAAGTACCGCAGACGTTTCTGAAATTGAATTAAAAAACCTTTATACAGGCGCAAATGAGCCCGTGGCTATCAATGAAAATAAAGAAGAAGCGACCACCGGATCCAACGGATTTGCTTTTTCACCAAAGATCACCGCCTCGCATCATTCCATATTATATATCAATCCTCATGTCACCTTTTATTTCAGGCCCGAAGTACACATGGTAAGCGATGAAGGATTGAATGCTTATGGTGCAGTTACATGGGGGCAGTTTTTTGTTTATCAGGGATTTAATGAACACTGTGGATGGATGCACACTTCCAGCTACACAGATATCTCTGATAGCTATATTGAAGATCTTAAAAAGAAAAACAATCAATGGCAGTATGTATATGATGGCAAGGAGTTGCCTGCCAATGTAAAAAAGATTACAATAAACTATCTCAATTCAGGCAAATTAGAATCTAAAAATTTTGACGCCCTCTACACCATTCATGGCCCTGTAATGGCAGAGAGGAATGGTAAATACATTTCAGTAAAATCACACAATCGCGATATAAAAGGATTAATACAAAGCTGGGAAAGGACTAAAGCCAAAAGCTTTGCAGATTATAAAAAAGTGATGGACCTTCTGGCAAACACCTCCAATAATACTGTATATGCAGATGCTGAAGGCAACATTGCTTACTGGCATGGAAATTTTATTCCTATACGCGATCCAAAATATGATTGGAGCAAACCCGTAGATGGCACTACATCTGCCACAGAATGGAAAGGCCTTCATACTGTTAACGAATCCATACATATTTACAATCCCCCCAATGGCTGGATTGAAAATTGCAATTCTACCCCATTTACTGCCGCAGGAAATTATAGCCCCCTTAAAAAAGATTACCCTACTTACATGGCACCTGACGGGCAAAATTTTAGGGCTTTAAATGCCATTAGAATATTGCCTCAGGAAAAATCATATACGCTCGAAAAAGTAATCAACAAAGGATATGATACCTACCTTACCGCTTTTGAAATACTATTGCCCCCTTTAATTAATTCTTATAACTATCTTTCCAATCAAAATAAAAAAGAAGATTCGCTGGCTGCCCCCATAGATTATTTAAAAACCTGGAATTACAGGTGCAGTGATACTTCGGTGGCAACCACCCTTGCTGTACATTGGGGAGAAAAATTATTACGTTCCATTTCACGTGTACGGAAAGTTGCCAACGAAAACAATGACCAGATAACACAGACTAAAATTTTCGCTGCAAATGCTTCCTCTGAAGAGTTGCTACACAGCTTTAAAGAAACGGTAAAGGAACTTGAAAACAAATATGGTAGCTGGAAGATTCCTTGGGGAACTATCAACCGGTTTCAACGGATTTCTGGAAAAATAGATCCGCATTTCAATGATGATTCAACAAGTATTCCCGTTCCTTTTGTATCATCTACTTGGGGAATGCTCCCTTCCTATAGCAGTCGTACCTTTGCCGGTACACTTAAAAGATATGGGGTAAATGGAAATAGTTTTATTTGTGCAGTAGAATTTGGACCGCGTATAAAAGCGCTATCGCTTCTGGCCGGAGGCGAAAGTGGGCACTCAGAGTCGAAACATTTTTTTGATCAGGGCCCTATGTATGCCGGAGGAAAATTTAAAGACGTTCTGTTTTACAAAGAAGATGTGCTAAAACATGCAGAAAAAACATACCACCCCGGCGATTAGAATAAAAAGGTTAGATTAAAATTTAAAAAATATAATACATGAAACTTTTAGAAAGTAAAGTAGCAATAGTTACTGGCGGAAGCCGTGGAATAGGAGAAGCAATCGCAAAAAAATTCGCAGAAAATGGTGCAAACGTAGCTTTCACTTTTTTATCGAGTGAAGAAAAAGCAAAAGCATTGGAAACTTCGATGGCCTCGTTAGGTGTAAAAGCAAAAGCATTTAAAAGTGATGCAGCAAAATTTGAAGAGGCAGAATCTTTGGTAAATGAAGTAGTGAAAGAATTTGGCAGGGTAGATATTTGTGTAAACAATGCAGGTATTTCTATAGATAACTTGTTATTGCGTATGACCCCCGATCAATGGGACAAAGTAATAAATACGAATCTTACAAGCGTTTACAATATCACTAAAAATGTGATTAAACCAATGATGAAAGCCCGCATTGGCAGCATTATAAACATGAGCTCTATTATAGGTGTAAAGGGAAATGCAGGGCAAAGCAGCTATGCAGCCAGCAAGGCCGGCATTATCGGATTTACTAAATCCATTGCTGCAGAATTGGGTAGCAGAAATATTCGTTGCAATGCTATTGCACCAGGTTTTGTAGAAACAGACATGACGCATTACCTAAAAGAAGGCGATGCCGCAAATGCTTTTCTAAATAAAATTCCACTGGGCCGTTTTGGAACTGCTGAAGATATAGCCAATTTGAGTTTATTTCTCGCAAGTGATATGAGTACTTACATTACCGGCCAGGTAATAAGCGCCTGTGGTGGATTAAATATGTAATCAACATAAGAATTATTTTTGCATTGTGTATTTTATAAAAAAATAAAAAAAATAAATTGGAAGCCTATCAAAAATTACTTCAAAAAAATAAAATCTGGGCAAGTGAACAAGTATCAGAAGATCCTGAATATTTTTTACGCCTGAATAAACTACAGGCTCCTGAAATTTTATGGATCGGATGTAGTGATAGCCGGGTGCCTGCAGACAGGATCACAGGAACACAGCCAGGTGAGATTTTTGTGCACCGGAATATATCTAACCTTGTGGTACCTACAGACCTAAACTTACTAAGTGTACTTCAGTTTGCAGTGGAAGTATTACATGTAAGACATATAATTGTTTGCGGGCATCATAACTGTGGCGGAATAGCTGCCGCCATGGAACACAAAAGCCACGGGCTGATGGATCAATGGATTTGGAACATAAAAAATGTGTACCGAATTCATAGAGATGAAATAGATCAGGCAAAAACAGAAGAGGAAAAGAGGCACCTTCTTACAGAGTATAATGTAAAAGAACAAGTGCTCAACCTCGCCAAGACTTCTATCATTCAGAATGCATGGAAAAATCAACAATTACCCCATTTGCATGGCTGGGTATATGATTTGCGTGATGGAATTATTAATCCTGTTTTTGAAATGCCCGCGGGCACTTCTATTGATCCTATCTATGAATTGAATAATTTATAATAATACAAGATGCTCTCCGTTCTCAAAAAGATATTCTCATTTTTATTTATCCGAAAAAAAGAATGTTGCAAATAATTGGAGGATATACTTTTTTTAAAAATATCTTAGAAATGAGATTGTGACTATATATAATATTATAACAGTCCTGATAGTACTTGCGGCTTTATTCGGGTATATCAATCATCGTTTTATAAAATTGCCGGGCAATATTGGCATTATGCTCATAAGCCTTTTTGCAAGCCTACTCGTGCTTTTGATCGGTCAAATTTTTCCTTCATTCTTTTCTAATATAACTCAAGCGCTCAATACAATAGATTTTCAATCTGCAGTTCTAAAAATTATGCTCAGCTTTTTATTATTTGCTGCAGCAATACAGAGCGATGCCAAAAAATTAAGAAAAGAAAGGGCAGCTATTATCACCTTTGGAACCATTGGAGTTATCATTTCTACCTTTCTTGTTGGCACTATGCTGTACTTTGTCTTACATCTCTTTGGGCTGTCTGTCAATTATCTTTATTGTCTGATCTTCGGAGCGCTCATTTCGCCTACAGACCCTATAGCAGTGGTGGGCATTTTAAAAAAAGCAGGCATACGAACTTCTCTTGAGGCCAAAATAAGTGGTGAAAGCCTCTTTAACGATGGGGTAGGCGTTGTGCTGTATATTACCTTTTATGAGATTGCACAAATGGGCTGGGAAAATATTAATGGATGGGATATCTTATGGACATTTTTAAGAGAAGCCGGAGGCGGAATACTACTTGGGCTGTGTCTGGGATATCTGGGGTATTATATTTTTAAAACAACAGAAAGCTATATAGTAGAGGTTTTATGTACACTCGCTATGGTAATGGGCGGGTATTTACTTGCAGAAACTATTGGAGTAAGCGGACCTTTGGTAATGGTGATTTCAGGACTGATAACAGGGAATAAAAGTATTGAAGAAATGGCGAGTACCACTTCAAAAGATTATATTGGTAAATTTTGGGAGATGATGGATCAACTCATGAATGCAGTCCTATTCTTGCTGGTAGGCTTTGAATTGCTAATTATCCCCTTCAATATTACACTCCTTTCTCTTGGACTAATTTCAATCTTAATCGTGCTATTATCACGATATATTTCTGTAAGATTACCCATCATGGTTTTGAAAACCAAACGTACATTTGAAAATGATGTAATACCTATTCTCACCTGGGGAGCTTTAAGAGGCGCACTTTCCGTAGCGCTTGCGCTGGCAGTACCCCATTATATGTATGGGTATATGTTTGTATCCATCACCTATATCATTGTCCTATTTTCTATAGTGGTGCAGGGCCTTACTATTGGTAAGTTTGCCAAGAGATTGCAAAATTCATAATACAATTTTCCTCAAACAGAAATAAAAATAACGGATAACCCAAGGCTCAGAAACTTGATTGATATTTTAAATTCTATTGAGGTTGGGGTCAAATTATCATGAGCCTCTTTAGAATTTGTACAATTTTGTTTTTAGCTACCTTTCATCTAATTTTGCACGTCATCCCGGCGGATTTGTTTATTGTTCGGCCTGGTAAATTGATAAAAAGTTATTTCAACTTTTAACTGAACTAATAAACGAAAACATTCTGCACAATTCTACAGGATCAAAAATTTCGTTTACTATCTTTTATTTGTTTCAGCTTTTTTGAAATGATTTTTATGAATATTTCTTAAATGTGGATTCATGCGTGAAAAAAGGTTAACAAAGGCATTCAACGAATTCTTCGAAGGCGAAAAAGGCGGAGTATTGCTTATTGTTTGTACTATTATTTCACTGTTGCTTGCCAACGCTTTTTTTTCCGAAAGCTATTTACATTTCTGGCATATTGATTTTGCAGGGCTTAGTTTCGAACATTGGATCAACGAAGGCCTGATGGCAGTTTTCTTTTTCCAGATTGGTTTAGAATTGAAAAGAGAAATTCTGGCCGGGGAGCTTTCTAATCTAAAAAGTGCAATGCTTCCGGTAGTTGCGGCTATCGGCGGAATGCTGATCCCTGCTGCGATCTACGCCTTTTTCAATTATGGAACCATTACGCAATCCGGAGCAGGGATACCAATGGCTACAGATATTGCCTTTGCAATAGGCGTGCTTTCTCTTTTGGGAAACCGCATTCCTGCTTCATTAAAAATCTTACTTACCGCAATAGCAGTGATAGATGATCTGGGAGCTATTTTAGTAATCGCTATATTTTATACAACCTCTTTATCATTGGTAAACTTAGCAATCGTTTTGGCAATATTTGTTGCTTTACTGTTGCTCAATAAATTTAAAATTAATTTTCTGATTGTATATATAATCGGCGGCATTGCTATGTGGTATTTCATGCTGCATTCAGGTGTTCATTCTACCCTTGCAGGAATTTTACTGGCCTTTACAATACCTTTCGATAAAGGGAAAAAAGAGGCATTGTCTTACAGATTGGAGCATTGGTTGCACAAACCGGTTTCCTTTAT
>JAFDXH010000149.1 GCA_018268075.1 Bacteroidota bacterium
ACGCGCATGGCTCCATCACGATGAAATGAATGATATGGGCATTTCGGAGCATTTACAGGAATCTGAGAATTATTTACACCCAACCTGTAACGTTGTGCATCACCATAAGAAAATAATCGTCCCTGAAGCATTCTATCGGGTGAAAAACCTATGCCGGGAACAATATTTGCAGGATTGAAAGCCGCCTGCTCTACATCGGCAAAATAATTTTCTGGATTTCTATTTAGTTCTACTTCCCCTACAGGGATTAAAGGATAGTCCGCATGCTTCCATACTTTAGTCAGATCAAAAGGGTTTTGAGGATGTTTGATAGCTTGTTCCTCTGTCATTACCTGAATATACATTTTCCATTTTGGGAAATTCCCTTCTTTAATTGCATCAAACAAATCTCGTTGATGAGTCTCCCTGTCTTTTCCAATTAACAAAGTAGCTTCCTCATTAGAAAGATTCTCGACACCTTGTTGAGTACGAAAATGAAACTTTACCCAATGACGTACATTGTCTTTATTAATAAGGCTAAATGTGTGGCTACCAAATCCGTGCATGTGTCTGTACGACTTAGGAATGCCTCTGTCACTCATCACTATTGTAACCTGATGCAGTGCTTCAGGCAATAGAGTCCAGAAGTCCCAATTATTGTTGGCACTTCTCAAATTAGTTTTGGGATCGCGCTTTACTGCATGATTCAAATCAGGGAACTTCATAGGGTCACGGAAAAAAAATACCGGAGTATTATTGCCTACCATATCCCAATTGCCTTGTTGTGTGTAAAATTTAAATGCAAAACCTCTGATATCTCTTTCGGCATCAGCAGCGCCTCGCTCGCCAGCTACGGTACTAAACCGGGCAAACATGGGTGTCTTTTTTCCGATAGTTGAAAAAATATCCGCCATACTATATTTACTAATATCATCTGTCACTGTAAAGGTTCCGAATGCACCTGAGCCTTTTGCATGCATTCTTCTTTCTGGTATCACTTCGCGGTCAAAATGAGCCATTTTTTCTAAAAACCAAAAATCCTGTAATAGTGCAGGGCCGCGTACGCCGGCTGTTTGAATATTCTGATTGTCGGGTACAGGCGTACCGGTAGCGGTAGTGAGCAATTTATCCTTATGGTTATTTTCGATACTCATATTTAGGGTATTTTATTCGTTTAAAAGATGTGAATTATAGAAACCCAAAAATACATGAACCATATTAATCAGACAAAAAGCAAGAGGCCTAAAATGGGAGTTTGTTTAAATAAATTCAATTGCTAAGTTACCCCTAAGTTTATTTTTGCAATTGATTTTTAATTGAATACAAAGATTATGATTGAGTATTTACTTTTGTATCCTCAAAAATAAAATTTTTTTTCAAAATATTCATTAATGTATTCCATTTTAATAGACATCATTGGTTATTCGGCATCGGCTTTATTAGCTATCTCTTTAATGGTAAATAATGATTTAAAGTTCAGGTGGGTAAATGCAGGAGGATGTTTGTTTTTTATAATTTATGGGGGCTTTATCGGTGCATGGCCTATTATTGTTACCAATTCACTTCTTTTGGCTATTAATATTTTTTACCTCTTAAAAATTTATACAAGTCATGAAGATTTTGAGCTTATCGAATTTCAAGGAACTGAAAGGCTGGTGAAAAAATTCCTTACATTTTATGCAGCCGACATACATAACTATTTTCCCGATTTTAAACATGAAATAAATGAGGATCAATTAAATTTTGTAATACTTCGGGATCTTGTTATTGCCAATATTTTTATTGCAACATTACAGCCCGATGGGTCTGCTATTATCAGGCTAAACTATACTGTATCCAAATATAGAGATTATAAAGTAGGCACCTTTATTTTTAAAAAGGATAGAAAATTTTTGATTTCAAAAAAAATTAATGAACTGGTATATGAAAGCGTTGCTAATAAAAATCATTTACATTTTTTAAAAAAAATGGGCTTCATGCAATCCGAAATAAATAAATCTTCCTACTTTCTTAAACTTAGTTAAAATTTGCTTCTATTTCCGCATTTCGCTTCACCATACTGGTAACCACCTATTGATTTAAATCCACAATCTCACTTTTCTAACAATGATTTTAAGTTCAAAATTATTTTGGCACAATTATTTAAGGTGTGCTAAAAAAAAATATTATGAAAAACTTTCTAATCATGATCGCAGCCATCCTGATCATTCCAGGCTGCGTGGCAAGGCGCTACCTAACCCAATCTGAAAATACAGTAGCTTCATTAAGAGCAGACAGCGCCAAAATGCAAAATAAAATTGCCCTGCTGGAAAACCAAATATCTACGGCGCAATCCAATATTGAATCGCTCAATAGGAAGATAAGAGGCCTTAGCAGTCAAAATGTGGCACTCGGTCAGCAATCTACTGAACAGCAAGACCAACTTTCTCAAAGCCAGAAAGATTTACGCAATCAGCAACAAAGATTACAACAACTTCAACATTTATTAGCCCAACAAAAAGAGGCTTCAACACAATTAAAAAACAAAATGTCGGAAGCGCTGAAGGGATTCAATAGTAATGATCTAACGGTTTATCAAAAGGATGGTAAAGTATATGTAAGCCTGTCTGAAAATCTACTATTTCCTTCGGGGAGTGCTGTCGTAAACCCCAAGGGGGTAGATGCCTTATCTAAACTTGCCGCAGTGCTTAATTTGAATAATGATGTATCAGTAGATATTGAAGGCCATACAGATAGTATTCCTATACGAGGTAAGTATCAGGATAATTGGGACTTGAGCACTGCCAGAGCCAATTCAATAGTAAGAGTTCTGGTAAATAATTACAAAGTAGATCCACAAAGAGTCATTTCTTCCGGCCACAGTTATTATGATCCGGTGGCTACTAATGCTACATCCGATGGAAGAGCAAAGAATCGCAGAACTGATATTATACTTTCTCCAAAATTAGAAGAAATGTATAAATTACTGAATCAATAAAAGTAATTTAATCAGTACCATCAGTCCTTTTAATCATTTATAAATAAAGCAGGTCAGGAAGTTTGTCGCCTGCTTTATTTTAATTTTTTTATGGAATAGGAAAACACACGAATCTTCTCTTCTGTATATGATGAATTTTCCAATTCAGTAAATCCGAGTTTTCTGGCAAGATTTAATGAGCTTGAGTTAAGCTCGTGAATGTGCGCTTGCAATGAAGCAAAACGTAAATCTTCTAAAGCATAGTTTATTATCATTGGCACCGCCTCTGCCATAAAACCTTGCTTTTGAAAGGTGGGTAATAATTCGTAGCCGAGTTCGCAGATATTATTTTCAAAGTCGGGCCTTACAAGGCATACGCCCCCTATAGCCTTATTCATATCCTTCAAAACTATAGCCCTGTAAAGAGCATTATTTTCAGGATTATTCGTCATTTCTATAAAGTCCAATGCTTCCTTCGGGCTGTTGCATTTTTTTCTTTCAATGTATTTGTTCACTGTATCATTGCTTCTAATTGAAAAAATATACTCCACATCGTTTAAGTTCAGAGGCCGTAGCAGCAATCTTTTGGTATCAAAAATTTTGGTAGAAAAAAGTTGATGCTGCATGTGTGGAAATACATTTTAAAAAAATAGCTGATAATTTGATCTGCAATAATTATCAATAATTTTTACAGGAAGTTATTTTAGTTGGTCTAATCCCTTTTTTAAACGCCTGAACCCCTCTTCAATATTAGAAAGGTTATTTGCAAAAGAGATACGGATATGATCTGGAGCACCAAAGGAAGCTCCTGCTACAGTGCTTACATGGCAAGTATTCAGAAGATACATGCATAAATCAGTTGAATCTTTTATAATATTATCTCCATCTTTTTTACCAAAATAATATTTTACCTCAGGGAAAATATAGAATGCACCTGTGGGCTCAATGGTCTTTAGATTAGGCAAGTCTTTTAATAATTCAAATATCCGCTCCTTTCTGGCCTTAAATTGTTGAACCATTTCAAAAGTTGGTTCAAAAGATTCATTCAATGCAGTAATTGAGGCCCTTTGCGCTATAGCATTTGTACCACTTGTAAATTGTCCTTGAATTTTTTCGCAGGCTTTAGAAATTTCCATGTTGGAGGCAGAATATCCAATACGCCACCCCGTCATTGCAAAACTTTTGCTCATACCGTTTACAATTATCACTCGGTCTTTAATCGCATCAAACTGTGCTATACTTTCACGCCTTTCATCGCTATTCTTCTCAAAATTAATATACTCATATATTTCATCACTGATAACATATATATTCGGGTGTTTTGCAAATACATCAGCTAATGCTTTTAATTCCTCTTTGGAATATACTGCACCTGTAGGATTGCATGGAGATGAAAAAATAAATAGTTTGGTTTGAGTAGTAATGGCGTCTTCCAATTGCTGAGGTGTAATTTTAAAACCATCTGCTGCCTTTGCATTAAGGAAAATCACTTTTCCGCCAGACAACCGTGCAATTTCTGAATAAGAAACCCAATAAGGAGTGGGGATGATTATTTCATCGCCCTGATCAAGCAAAGCAAGCATTGCATTAGCAATACATTGTTTGGCACCGGTACTTACTACTATTTGCTGAGGTTGGTATTCAAGGCCATTATCTTTTTTCAGTTTTTGACAAATGGCTTCACGAAGATCCATAAAGCCCGCTACAGGAGTGTAATGGCTATAATTTTCATCTATTGCCCTTTTAGCTGCCTCCTTTATATGAAGTGGCGTATTGAAGTCTGGTTCGCCCAAACTCAAATCAATAATATCAAAGCCTTTAGCTCTTAGTTCGCGGCCCATCTTGGCCATTTTAAGTGTTTCAGGTTCGCTGAAGCGATCAAGTATTGTAGAAAGTGCCATACCGTTTCTTTAAAAGTTGGCGCAAAAATAGGCTTTTGTTTTTTAGATATGCGTATTCCAAAAGAATGAAAACTGTCTTGTTTTTTTTGAAATTATTTTTCTAAAAAAAAGCTTTTCTGAGGGATGTATAATTAAAAATAATCAGCCCTGTATTCATGCACAGGCATTTAAATATTAATTTATCTCAATTTTATCCCGCATTTTCAAATATTGCTAAGTATAATTTTAACTGCAAAACCCTATCTTTGCCCACTTTAAAAAATTTAAGTTATGAAATTGAAAGGGTTGGTTTGGTTTTTTGCCATCACACTCATCTTGATCTCTGTTTACCAACTTTCTTTTACCTGGGTAGTGAACAGTCATGAAAGTAAAATGCATGAAAAAGCGGTAAAGTCTGTAAAACTTACGCATCCTGGAGTTACAGGAGATGAAAGAGATGTTTTAATTGCTGAAAAATATCATCATTATCTGGATAGTACTCGTGATGAAAAAATTTATCCATTATTAGGAACTACTTATCAGAAATCTAAAGAGAGCGAATTAAGCCTTGGCTTGGATCTGCAAGGCGGTATGAGTGTAACAATGAACGTGAGCTTGGATGGGCTTTTAAAATCATTAAGCAATAACCCCAAGGATCCTCAATTGCTAAAAGCCCTTGATGAAACTAACAAGCAAAAAGTAACTAGTGACCTTGACTATATCACTCTTTTTGGAAATGTATTTAAAAGCCAAAACCCGGGCGTAAACTTATCAACCATTTTTGCAGGTGCCGGTAAAGACATAAAAATTGGCGATAACGATGCTGCCGTTTTAAGTAAATTAAGTTCGGTTTCCAAAACAGCAATTCAACAAACATATAAAGTATTACTCAAGAGGATAGATCAATTTGGCGTAGCATCGCCGAGTATCAATCTTGATGCAAATAAAGGGATTATAAATGTAGAGCTCGCAGGTGTACAAGATGCAGTAAGGGTGAGAAATCTACTACAAGCCTCTGCATATCTGCAATTTTGGGAAGTATATAATATAGATGAGATTGGAAAAAATATAGATGACGCTGATAAAACATTGGCCAGCTATCTAAGTGGAACTGCCGCAGATACGGCAAAAAATGGAGTTGATAGCGCTAAGCTGGCAAAGGATTCTGCTTCATTACTTGCCAACCAACATCCTTTAGCAAGTGTAATACATTTTATAGGCAAACAGCAAGACGCGCAAGGTAAACCTCAATATTATCCGGCTATTGCTAATGTAGAGCTGAAAGACACTTCTCTCGCAAACGAGTATTTAAATTTAGATCTTGTAAAAAATAATTTTCCAGGTAATATTAAATTTCTTTATGGCCCTGAGCAGAAAAATGACAAAACAGGAAAGCGATATTTTGAGCTTTATGCCATAAAAACAATTCCCGGAACAGAGAAGGCCAAATTAGAGGGAGAAGGTGTGGAAGATGCTAAGGCTGACTATGATGAACGTGGTAGGCCTGCAATTAAAATGACCATGACACCCACAGGAAGCAGAACGTGGGCAAAACTTACTACCGACAATGTAGGCAAGCCCATTGCTATTGTACTGGATGATATAGTTTATAGCGCACCAAATGTAAACGGCCCAATTGAAGGTGGCAACTCAGAAATCAGTGGCAACTTTACAGTAGAAGAAGCAACTGACCTTGCAAGTATTTTAAAAATTGGTAAAATAGATGCACCGGCTAAAATAGTGGCAGAACAAACCGTAGGCCCCACACTTGGGCAAGATGCCGTAAAAGGCGGCGCCATGGCCTTTCTGATATCATTTGTGGTAATATTTATCCTCATGCTGGTATATTATAATACAGCAGGCTGGATTGCCAACATAGCCCTTATATTAAACCTTTTGTTTACTGTAGGCATATTGAGTGCTCTGGGTGCAACACTAACAGCAGCAGGTATTGCAGGTCTTGTACTTACCATTGGTATGGCCGTAGATACCAACGTAATTATTTTTGAAAGAATTAAGGAAGAATTAGCCAGAGGCAAAACGCACCAACAAGCTGTACATGACGGCTATCGCCGTTCTTACGCACCAGTAATAGATGCGCACGTTACCGTGTTCTTAACAGCTGCTATCCTTTTCTATTTTGGTCTAGGCCCTGTATTAGGATTTGCAACTACACAAATGTTAGGTATTTCTCTTTCACTATTCTGTGGTATCCTTATATCAAGGCTTATTACAGACCTGTATATGACAAGGGAGCGCCATTTTAAATATTTTACATCTTTTTCCAAAAGAATATTTCGCCATGCTGCCTATAAGTTTGTTGAATACAGGAAGGTGGCTTATATAATATCTGTAATTGTATTAATTTTTGGTGTTGCATCCTTTTTTAATGGCTTTGACAAAGGAGTGGAATTTAAGGGCGGAAGAAGCTATACTGTAGCTTTTCCTAAATCTGTGAATATTGAAGACTTAAGAGCACCACTTCATACTGCTTTTGATGGCGACTACCCTGTTATAAAAACAGTAGGTGATTCAAAACATTTGGATATTACTACTTCTTATATGAAAGGGGTAGATAATGCCGATAGCCTTGTGCAACATAAATTATTTGAAGGCTTGAAAGCACAATTTCCACCAGAGCTTGCTTATAATGATTTTGTAAAAAATAATATTCAAGGCCATCAGGTAGTACAACCGATCATCTCTAAAGATCTTGAGGCGGGTGCGGTGAAGGCCGTAATCGTAGCAATATTGGCGATTATCTTATATATCTTTTTACGTTTCCGCGATTGGCGATATTCGTTAGGTACCATTGTATCATTACTTCACGACGTGTTGGTAGCATTAGCCATCTTCTCTTTCTTTAAAAATATTGTACCATTTCCATTAGAAATTGATCAGCACTTTATTGCGGCCATTCTTACAGTCGTCGGATTCTCGATGAACGATACTGTAATTGTATTTGACCGTATCAGAGAAGATAGCCATGCAATGAAAGGTGCAGATAAGGCTACAATTATTAACCGAGCTATCAATGATACATTGAGCCGCACAATTATGACATCAGTTACAGTGTTTTTAACACTTCTTGCATTGTTCATTTTTGGTGGCGAGGTAACACGTGGTTTCTCATTCGCTATGCTTATTGGTGTAATTACAGGTACTTACTCTTCTATATTTGTAGCGGCACCTATCCTTATTGAATTTGCAAAAGATAAGCCTCTCGGAGCTGCGAGGATCAAGAATAACAAACCTAAAAAAACAACAGCGCCTGCACCGTCAGGTAAATAATAATAGTATAAACAATAAAAAGCCCCGGCATATTTATGATACTGGGGCTTTTTAATGTAAAAATTAAATTCAGACCGCAAAGGAACTGCCGCATCCGCAACTGGTGCTGGCATTAGGATTGCTAAAAGTAAAACCTCTTGCGCTTAGCCCGCCCTCCCAGTCAATTGCCATATTTGCAAGATATATCAGGTGTGCTGGGTTAATGATGATCAATATCCCACCTGTTTCATATACTGTATCTTTTTCTTCTTTAGGTTCAAACCCAAGAATGTAAGACATACCAGAGCATCCTCCATTTTTAACACCTATTCGTAAATAATTATTTTCGTCAAAATTTTCTTCCCCCATCAGGCGTTTTAATTCTTTAATGGCAGATGGGGAAATATTGATAGGTGATTGAGCAATGGCTTCCATAATTTTTTAATTCTTTTTCAAAAAAATATAAATAACATTTAAAATATACTACATAACCAATTACGATTGAGCGATTTTAAATTTGTGCGGCAAATATTTCATTTTGCCTTTAGCACACAAAATTACAACCTTTATTTTTTGAATATCTATTTTTGCCTCTAAATTCAATCTATGTCAACTTTCGAAACTGTTATTATTATTTTTTTATTGGTATTATTGCTTGTAGTAATATGGGTACTTACCGAACTTTCTACCCTGAAAAAAAATGTAGAAGATAAAGGCACCCCGGACAACGGTGATATTAAGAAACTTCGCCTGCAGGCTTATGAAAGAATTACACTACTATCAGAAAGAATGTCCTTTCAGCATTTATTGTCCACGATTCATTCAAATGGTTTAACCGCAAGAAATATGCAAGCCTCACTGATAGAGGCCATCAGGCAGGAATACGATTACAACATCAGCCAGCAGATTTATGTTTCTGTAGAGGTATGGAAGGCGGTGAATAATTTAAAAGAACAAAATATTTATATCGTCAATCAATTAGCAGCTACACTACCACCACAGGCCACAGGAATGGATCTCAATAAACAACTCATTGATTTCCTTATTAACAATCCTAAAGCCAGCTTACACGAAATTGTTCTTGAGGCTATTAACTTTGAGGCCAAAAAACTGATGTAAGTTTACAATTATGAAAAAAATCTTTACAGATTCTGGTATTGAAATTAAAGAAACCTATACCTCTGAAGATTCAGGAAAACTGGATGAAGAATTGCCGGGTTCATATCCCTATACCCGAGGTGTAAAAAAGGATATGTACCGCGGAAAGATGTGGACTATGCGCCAATATGCGGGATTTAGTACTGCTGCAGAAAGCAATAGAAGATATCATTATCTTATTTCTCAAGGAGTAAGTGGGCTGAGCGTGGCTTTTGATTTGCCAACACAAATAGGTTACGACAGCGATCACCCTATGGCAGACGGCGAAGTTGGTAAGGTGGGTGTAGCTATTGATAGCATTGATGATATGGAGGAACTTTTTGAAGGGATAGATCTTAGCAAGATTTCAACATCTATGACCATCAACTCTACTGCTTTTATTTTACTTGCTTTATATGTAGCAGTGGCTAGAAAAAAGGGGATAGATCTTTCTCTGCTACAAGGTACCGTTCAAAATGATATTTTAAAAGAATACGCTGCAAGAGGTACCTATATTTATCCGCCAAAAGCATCCATGCGAATAATCACGGATATTTTTGAATGGTGTGCTAAATATTTACCTAAATGGAATACTATTTCCATTTCAGGATACCACATTCGTGAGGCCGGTAGTACAGCAGCGCAAGAAATTGCCTTTACCCTCAGTAATGGTAAAGCATACGTAAATGCAGCACTGGAAAAGAGGTTAGACATAAATGTATTTGGAAAAAGATTAAGTTTTTTCTTTAATTCACATAATAATTTTTTTGAAGAGATAGCCAAATTCCGGGCAGCAAGGCGCATGTGGGCCAAGATAATGAAAGGCTTGGGGGCAACCGATGATAAGGCAATGGCATTAAGATTTCATACACAAACCGGTGGCAGTACACTTACCGCACAACAACCACTCAATAATATAAGTCGTGTAACGCTTCAATCACTCGCTGCGGTACTGGGTGGCACTCAAAGCCTGCATACTAACGGATATGATGAGGCGCTCAACCTTCCTACTGAAGAAGCCGCACGCATTGCCTTACGGACTCAACAATTAATTGCTTTTGAAAGTGGGGTAGCTGCCACTGCAGACCCACTGGCCGGAAGCTTCTTTGTTGAAAATATGACAAATGAATTGGAAATGAGAGCCAATGAGATAATAAATAAAATAGATACGATGGGGGGGAGTGTTAGCGCTATTGAACAGGGATATATTCAAAATGAAATAGCTGCCAGTGCTTATGAATATCAAAAAAATATAGAAAATGGCTCAAAAATAATAATAGGGGTGAATGCGTTTACTGATGAAAGTAAAGAGCGGCCCTCATCCTTCAAGGTAGAAGATGCTATTGGTATCGAAAAAATTAAAAAATTAAAATTATTAAAATCTGCCAGAAACAATGAAGTTGTAAAAGCTTGTCTTGATAAAGTAAGCAATGATGCCAAAAGCCAGGTGAATATAATGCCATCAGTAATAGAAGCTGTAGAGAATAAATGTACACTTGGCGAAATAGCAGACCAGCTTCGGGCCGTATTTGGCATATATCAACAATAATATTTTATGAAAATTATTTATTTTTTTGCCTTCCTTTTTTCATGGGGGCTTAAAGTCCATGCCCAAAAATTTATCTTGCTGGATAAGCGTATGGTTACCCAACCAAAATTTTCTAACACCATAACGCTTCAAGACAAAATTCATAACTTAATACCCATTGAAAAAAAATACCTTCCTGAATTAGTAAAAAGCCTGGAGGAAATTTCGGAATTGCTTAAGAAGAACAATCTGGGCAAGCCCAAAAAATATGAATTTGGTTGTGATAGGTTAATTGGCGACGTGGTGCATTTGCAAGGTGGCGACCGATTAGATTATGTACTTACTGCTACCTGCAATAATATCAATATTGAAATGCATTTGAGCGATGCTCAACTCGAAAATAAAAATAATTTATTCTTTATCAACACCTGGATTAAATATATTAAAAACAATATCAAATATTAATTACAACCCTGTAAATATTTGTCTAGTCCTATTTATTTTTAAATCTCTGAGTATAGGTGATTTAGGGCTTATGTTAATACTAAAAAATCTATTGTAACCAACGGGAGATACATTGATAGACATTTGCCAGCAATGAAGGTCTCTCGATACTGACAAGGAAAGCGGTACCAGTTGTGCTAAAGAAATATTATACGATCCACTTATGGCTAATTGCCATTTTGAAGTAAGGTTCAGTGTGCCATTAAAACTTACATTTTGCGAAACTCTGTTCTTAAATCCTTGACCTATAAAAAAGCTTCGATCCAAGGTAAGTGCATACGAAAAATTGACCGACCAGGGTATATTAAAATCTGCAAACTCTCCCGGGTTATTTCTGATATAAGCCAAATCTTCATTTGATTGCCCAGGGCCAAGTTGTCTATTATAATCATTATGATCATAGCCGGGTTTCAATCCTCCTTCTGTACCTGTTTTTTTATTGCCCCCCTGAAACTGACTGGACAGGGAAAGATTGCCACTCATCATACGTCCAAGGCTCAATGGTTTTCGTGCCCAAATTAATTTATCAATTGGCCGTCCTTGTGCATTTACTTCATACAGGTTGTAAACGGAGGAAGCAGTTACATTTAACTTACCAAAAAGATTGGTACTCGCATTAAGGGTAATAGGCGAGAAGCGGAATGAATCTGCAAAGAAATTATAACTCCCATTGAGGCTTAAAGCATCTAATATTGAAATCTTCTTTACAGCATTGGCAGTAGTATCCTTTCGGTTTCTTACCTTGGCTGTTATATTATTTTCTAAAGAAAAACTTAGCCCGCCAAAAGTTCCTGAGCCATAAGGGCTATTTATGTTGTAGGCACTTTCAAAATAAGAGAACTGCTGCTTGATACCTGAAGTATCTACTACGGTATAATAATAATTTCTTTTATTAAAATCGGGATGGTAATTCACACTGATGCTGGGCCTCATTTCATGCCTGATTGCTTTTATCATGGCATCCTTATTTTTAGCAGTGATTAATCCAAAAATACGGGTACCGATGCCCAAGCTAAAGGACATATTACGAGCAGTATAAAATCCCTTTTGAATTTTTGTAATTAGGGTATCTTTTACATTATCATAAAAACGTGTAGTCTTTGTTTGAAACCAAGTTTCATCATAACTGATGCCGGGCGATATCTGGAATATACCCATTGGCGGTAGCGATAAACTAATAGGAACCGAATGATGAGCGCCCCACAGCATCGTATCTTTTATTTGCTGGAAAATGCTTTTATTCGTTACGGTATCATAAAATGAAAAACGATTTTCAAAAGAGCCATTATATCCAATACCAATATTTTCGTACCATTTAGGTGTTCCTGCAAAATCCTTTTTCCTGAAAGGATAAATGGTCGTAATGGTAAAGCCGGCGTTGGGTAAGCTCACATTGATCAATTTTAGATTGCTGTTTTGATTGTGAGTAGCGGCCAGCGTTAAGTTAAAGGGTTTGTCCTTCCACTGTTTAGTATAGCTGATGGTAGATTGTAATTGATTATCAAAATTGATATTTGGATTAGAAGGGTCTAATCTGTTGTAACTGCTGCTTCCTGCATCTACGCGCGCAAAGAAATTAACCCCCGGGCGGGATTTCTGATCTTGTGTATGATTCCAACTAATATGGTAACTGCGGTCTTTAAAAAAATCTGGGTCGCCTTTAAAATTCATATTAAAGTGCCTCGCATCAATTGAAAAATTTCCATTGTACCTGTAACGCTTCATATATCGCGGGCTTAAATTGATAGAATATCCGCCGTAGGAATAAATAGACGTTCTTAAAATAACATCCCAATTATCATTGATCACTTTATAATACCCAAGCCCTTCCAGGCCAATGCCTCTTTGCTCGCTGGTAGTAAAGTTGGGCGCCAGCAAGCCTGAATGCCGCCCCTGACTAAGCGGATAAATACCAAATGGAAAATAAATAGGTATTGGTACACCTTCAAATTCAGGATGTACAGGGCCAGAAATGGCTACTTTATTATTTATAAATTTTATCTTATTGCTTATAAATGCAAAATGGGGAGTATCCAGATTACATGTTGTAAACCGGCCACGCAATGCATAAAACACATTATCACTAATTTTTTTTATCACCTGCCCATATACATACATTTCGCCTTGCTGTGTGTAGGTGCTCTTAGTGATGCCCTTACCACTCTTCATGTTAAACCGAATGGAATCGCTTTGCGAGGAAAAATCAGCTTGCTTATAGGTAGGCATTGAAATTACTTTACCGCTGCTATCCCGTTTTATAGAGGCTATAATATCGCCGGTAGTTTGCTCGTAGGTAATAACAGGAGCCGTCAATTCGTTATCTTTATAATCGGTCACTGCTTTTTTCCCATAAAGTGTAATGGTAACTTTTTCATCAAGGTGCATCACAGCAGAATCCTCTGCTGAATACTTTACTGGAGCTTCAAGCGCATTTCCGGCCAACTTATATTTAGTAGTATCGTTGGGTATGGTAGCCGAATCTGACGATGCTGTTTTTAATGAAGAAATGGGAATGAGTGAAATAGAATCAACCTTGGAGGCAGCATTTTTTTTAGTTGCAGAGTCGCTTGCAAAATTTTGCTTTTCTGCAACAGAAAAATGTTTTTTCTTTGAGGAAATCGAACTTGCTGAATCTGAACGCTTTTTTCCGGTACCTTGGGGTAATTGCTGGGCATGAACTGTGAAGATGAGGCAAATAGAAAATATACTGCATTGCCATAATGTTTTCAGGAAAGATTTAGATATTATTTGCATAGCAGTAAGGCAACAAAAATATAGATATTCCAATTAAGGGAATGTGAAGATTACAGGTAACTGACTTATAGAACAAATAAATGAAAAGAATGCTGCATTTGAATAGAAATTTTTTTTACCATATCGGGCGTATTGGCCTGCCATTATTATCTTTTTTAATGGTAGCCTCAATCGGTTTGGCCCAAACCAAAAAGATAAATACCATTATAATTGACCCTGGGCATGGCGGTTCTGATAGGGGAGCTGTGGGCGAGTATGAAGGCACCCTTGGGCTAAAAGAAAAGGATGTAACTCTGGCCATTTCCATGAAATTGGTAGATATTCTGAGAAAAGAACTGCCAACAGTAAAGATTATCCCTACCCGTACAACAGATATCTTTATGAATGTAAGAGAGAAAGCAGAATTTGCAAATGAAAATCATGGAGATTTATTTGTTTGCATCCATGCAGACGCTGTAGAACTAAAAACTGGCTCCAGAATCATAGGTTATAGGGCAGAGAAATATACAACCACTAAATATTCAGGCAAGGGTAAAAAAAGGAAAAAGATTGTCACCTCACATACCCGTGAAGTTCCCATTAGAGAATATTTTAAGATACCTACCACCAGAAAAGGTACCAGTACACTAATACTGGTGGCCAGGCAAGCAGCCGATAAAGTAAAAGCGCTGGAAAAATCTTCCGACCTTCAATTTGATATTGCAGGCAACGATAGTACTTTAGATATCAATTATGATAGTCCTGAATACAAAGCGAGCGCTATGTTGTATTCTCAATTATACTTTAAAAAAAGTTATCAATTAGCAGCTACTGTGCAGGAAGAAATAGCAAAAACAGGGCGGAATGACTTAGGAGTATGGCAGCGTCAAAAAGGCCTATGGGTACTGCATGCCACTAATATGCCAGCCATTTTGATTGAAACAGGCTTTCTTGCTAATCCTGATGATGAGCGTTATTTGGCAAGCAGCAAGGGCCAAGATGAAATAGCACAGGCCATAGCAAATGCTATAATCAAGTACCGCACTCAAGTAGAAACACCAAAAAATTCTGCTGGAGCCGCTTCCTCTCAGCCTGCGAAATAAAAAAATACTCTTTTTAAAAGCGATAGAAAGCAAAATGCAAACAATTGTTTTGCTATTTTCGCATATCCATTTTTATTTTTTATTAAATATCTACGGTACGGTATAAAAGTTGTCATTGAAATACATTCTTTACAGAAAAGTTTTCTTTGATCAAATAAATTGAGTAAGCATGAAAATTAATAATGAAACGAAGATTGGTGTATTGGCTGTTGTGGGAATTGCCTTACTGGTATTGGGGCTTAGTTTTTTAAAAGGTAAAAATCTTTTTAAAAAGGAAACCCATTTATATGCAAGGTATCAGGATGTGCAGGGGTTGAATAAATCGAACCCTGTAGTGATCAATGGAATGCAGGTAGGGCGAATAGCGAACTTGGATGGTGGAGCAAGTATGAAAAGTATTTTAGTAACCATTACCCTGTACAAAGACATAGATATTCCTAAAAATTCTTTAGCAGTTATCAACCCCAACCTTTTGGGAAGTCCCTCCATGGAAATACAATTAGGGAGTGGAGGAAATTACTTAAAAAGTGGCGATACACTCATGACCACCCTTACAAGTGGTGCATTTGACCAAGCATTGAAATTGATAAACCCTGTATTGTATGAGGTAAAGAATGCCGTAACCTCTTTAGATTCTGTATTGGGTATTGTTACCAATGTTTTTGACCCTACTACTAAAAATAATATAAAAGATATAGTTGCAAATTTAAATACGGTTACAGCAT
>JAFDXH010000014.1 GCA_018268075.1 Bacteroidota bacterium
CAGTTCCGGCAGACGGAATTCTATCAGCAAACGAACAAATAATCAACTTTTTTATTCTATATTCGGCAGACGGTTTCGGGCAGACGGAACATTGAATTCCCAACCTGCACAAAGCCCTGTTCGTTAGGCACAATGCAATGAAGACCCTAGTTATCATATCATCCCTCTTTTTCTGTCTTTCTGTACACGGACAAAAGAATACTACTTCAGTCAAAAAGAGCAAAGCATCGGCTGACTCAATCTACATTCCAATAGACTTAAATGATTGCCTCAAACAGCTTGACAGTATGTTTGTTGACAGCATTAAAATAAATATTAAGACTTTGACGGAAGATGAGTTTTCTGGCAAATACCATTTTGGATTCGGAATGTGGATGAGAAATAATTGGGGCTTATGGAAAGGCTCTAGGCTTTCAAAATACTTTAATTCAATAGGTGTTTATCATCCAGACGACATGACAGGAATTATATTCGACAGCTATCATAGACAACTAGCGGGACATGAAATAAAACTTAATGAACAAGTAAAATATTATCAAGAATATTGGGAAAAAGCGAAGAAGGATGATTTGGCGAGAAAGAATAAAGAATTTGCCAATTATAACATTAGTGACACGGTTATTTTTACCTATAAGAATGGCTTTGTTTCAAATGCTCAGGAAAAGAAGTATGACAATAATGAATGTAACGCAAAAGGCATCATTACCGATAAACAAGATTCAACATTCTTTATAAAGGTTCGACTACTTAATGGCTGTGACAAGAAAGGAATAATTTCGTATGACAATAAAGGCTCTCTAATTTTTAATAAGACTACAAAAAAATTAGAAAAGCCAAAGAAAAGAGTTATTGAGTACTTAAAGCCTGGACAAGAATCATGGTTTACTTATACAGATTGGGAAACTAACGACTAAAGTGCACTGTGCCTAACAAAAGTATTGAAGCAATTGGGGCTGGACGAAAGTACAATCGGCAGTTTTGCAAAGCCCAACTTCAGTCCAAGGCAGGACAAGCAACTTTGAACAGCAAAGCTTAACTTCAACAAAACAATTTTAATCAGCATCAGTACCGGGCGGACGGAATTCTAATATCCCAACTGCGTCAATACTCGGTCGTTATGTGTCACCCTAAACAGCATCCTACTTAAATTCAAACTAACATGACTTTGCCTAGACGACCCAACGCTATTTTTAGCACATTGCAAGGCTCACAAAACCCAGGCACAAAGCCAACCTTGCAAAGAGCTAAAAATGCCAACACACAGCCCACCCACCCCGGCCGACGAATATCTATCAACATTAGTACAAAACTTCTACAATATATTATTACTCAACACCCAAGCCCACCCACCACCCGACACTATCTGCTAATCAAAACACAAATATTATCTTTGGAATAATGTCATATAAGGTTGAAGATATATCGTTGGATGACTTAGAAAAATCTGACTGGATTTCAGTTAGAGCTATTAATATTTGTAAGAATAATCGGCTAACAGGCTTAAACGACATTATCACATTTTATAGAAAACATGGCTCTTTTAAAAATTTGCAAAGTTGTGGTGAAAAAACCGAAAAGGAGCTTTCTGAAATATGCAAGAAGTTCAGTAATCATTCATTAGATGTAATAATACAAGAAATAAAAGAAAGGGATGAAATAAAAAAGCTGGTTACACAACTTACAAATGAGGAAATTGAGGCAACAAATAAGCACATCGAGTATTTAATTTTTAAACTGTCGGTCAGGTCAAGAAATGGTTTGCAAAGTTTATTTAATGGAACTCCCCAAGCCATTGAATTAATTGATAAAATTTATTCTTCCACTTTTAGTTTCCACACAATTCGAAATATTGGCGAGAAAACAGCAACCGAATTAGATGGCTTTACAGAATCCCTTTTGCTATTCTTAAAGAAGTTTCAACTTCAGGACAGTAGTACAAATGCAACTGAAAATGTCCGACCCACAATAATTACAGACTTAGATGAAAGTTTAGCAAAGATAATTAATGACTTCAATCCTTTTAAGAGGGCAGCATTAAACCGTCATATTGAGTATCTCATTTCAAATCTTAAAATAAGAGCAAGAAATGGAATAACACAATTTTTCGGAGAAACTTTCACAGCAAGGGAAATTATTGAAACAATTTACTCTTACTCTTTCGATTTTCAGGATATTAAAAATATCGGGAGTAAAACCGTTTCAGAACTAAATAATTTCAAAGCGGATATTTCTTCTTTTATAGAGACATTAAGATTTATCGAAGATGACCATTTAAGCAGGGAGTACGCAAAACTTATTGTTAAAACGACATTCAGTAATCTTCCTATAAACTTTAATGAACAATTTGAAAATGTCTTTGACAATACAGGCAAAATCAGGCTTTTCAAACTAATTCATTTTTTAATAGAAAATGGTCATATCCTTAAACAGAAAGAAAAGCAACTATTCTATTTTTTATACACAGAGAATTGCAATAAATCACTCGAACAGATTGCAATAGAATTAGATTTAGGAAAAGAAAGATTGCGGCAAATCAAAGTAAATTTTGAAAGTGAAACACAAGATTATTTTCGCTTTATTCTTAGCTTCAACTTACAGGATTTAGTTTCTTATAGTATTCCATCAGATAATGTGCATTTTAAAATAATAGATAAAGATTTTTCCCAGAAAATAAATGTTGCCGAAGATGTGAAATTCAATGTTTTGTTTTACAGTATAATCTTTGGTGTGTTTCTTTCAAATTCGCATTCAGTTCTCGGTGATGACGAAAACATATCCGGTAAAGGCAATTACTCAAATACAATTCGCTATAAAAATTGCTACCTGATTGAAACAAATATTTTCACTTCTTTTAATTTTGAGGCATTCGTCAATGACATTAATATTAATCTCTCAAATCGTATTACTGAAACCTATGCCTTACATTTTGAGGGCTACTTACTTCAGTTTGCTATCCCAGAAGGAAAACAATACTTGTCAAGCATAAAAGAAATTTGCGAAGCTATAATATACAATGAGTTTGATTTGGTTGTAAATAATGATGGCTATATTGTATTTGAAAGAAACGTAAGAAAGACACTTCCTGAATATACTTATGAAATATTGGAAGACTTAGGCGAAATGACTAAAGTAGAAGACATTGTAAAAGCCATCAATAAAAAGTACCCTGAACTTGATACAAATGAACAGTCAATTCGGGCAACGCTTCAAAGAGAAAAAGACTTATATATTTACATCGGTAGAACCAGTACGTATGGTCTTAAGAAATGGGAACTTGAAAACAAAACTCTAAAAGGTGGAACGATAAGAGATATTGCAGAAGAATATTTAGAGAAATACGATAAGCCACAACATACTTACGATATTGTAAATTATGTGAAGCAGTACCGTAACACATCAGGAACAAGTATTTTTAGAAACATTCAAGCGGAAGATAAAAACAGGTTTGTCTTTTTTGAAGGAGGGTATATTGGTTTAAAAAGTAAAAATTACGCTCCGTCTGATACTGTTTTTAAAAGAGTTGCTGGTACAAATTTTCGTACAGAAGTATTAAAAAAATTCAATGGCTGGGATTACGACAGAGTTGTTGAGCATTATGTAAATACCCATAATTATACACCTGTGCAGGTAATTAGTTTATTCGAAACAAAAATACAAACAGGTGAAATTATTCGTAACGACAATAACACAATAACAATATGAGCAGAATTCATAAAATAAAACAAAGTCATGCAGAAGAACTTGAAAAACACTGCCGAAAAAATAATATCAGCTTTATTTCAGTTGAAAAATTATTGGAAGCAGAAAAAACCAAAAAACTTTTAAAGCGTAATGCTCTTATTCAACAAACCATAGATAAGGAAATTGAAAACTCATTAGAAAATGAAAATTGATAAAATAATTCTAACCAATTTTAGGCAATACTATGGCGAAAACGTCATTGATTTAATGACAACTAAGGAGAAAAATATTGTCCTACTTGGTGGAAAGACCGGCTATGGCAAAACAAACTTTTTGTTATCCCTTGTTTGGTGCTTGTATGGAGAAGATATTGCAAAAATTGATGAAGGGTTTAAAAAAGAGATTCAAAAAGACGGCAACTATTCAAAATTTTTGAAAGGCTCACTCAATTGGGATATTGCAAGGGAAGGCAAAAGCAAGTTCTCTGTAGAACTACACATTAGTGGCATTGAATTGCCAGAAACAAGAGAAAGCGAATCAGGAAATGATTACAAATGCAAAATAAAAAGGGAGTTCAATATTAATTCATCAATGGATGATTTTGATATTACAATTGAGGGTATTAAAAATTCAATGTTTCATACAACCGACGATAAAATAAATTTCATTAACGATTATCTTATCCCATTAGAAGCAGCAAAATTTGTTTTTTTTGATGCAGAAAAAATTGCAAGTTGGGCTGAACTTTCTACTAAAGAGGAAGGCAGTGTACTTAACGATGCTTTGGGGAAACTATTAGGGCTTGATGTATATGAAGGATTGATAAATGACTTGAATATTTACACTGACGGATTGAGAAAGGAAAGTGCAACCGCACAAGTTAGGCAACAGATTATAACAACAGAGAAAGGAATTGAGCTTAATGTAGAGAAAATAGAGGATTTAGAAACAGAAATAGTGGCTAAGGAATCTGAAACAGTTAAAATAAAATCCGAGATTGCAAAATATGAAACCTTCTTAATTCAACATAGCAATAAATCTTTCAATACTTCAAGTTTAGATGAGCTTTACAAGCAAAGAAACGAATTGAAACAAAAGGAAAATGACCTGGAAAACAAATTCAACGAATTAAGTGAAATTATTCCCTTCGTTTTAGCAGCAGGAAAATTAGAGGAAGTAAATGAGCATCTTAAGTTACAAGAGGAAGAATCATATTTAAGTGAAAAACGAAATGAGCTAATTGAGAAAAATAATGAACTTATAGAGAAACTGTTTAACAACCCACCGTTTCCAACTGACGGAGATATTTCTTTTTCCAAAAAAATGTTTTACGCTGATAAAGCAAAAAAAATAGTTGAAGATGTTTTTGGAAAAATTGAAAATGCAAATGATTTTGATTTTGAACACGACCTTAGCAAATCAGACAAGGAATTGATATTAGAAACATTTAGTCATATTCGGAAACAATCAAAAGATATTTTCGAACAGACTATTGATAATTTCAACAGGGTTAAAAATGACATACATGAAGTTGAAAAAGTAATCAAGAAAATTGAATCAGACCTTGAAGATGAAGAAGTAATTGAATATACCACGAACAAAAATGAAGCAGAAAGAAAGATTGAAAAACTGATTGAAGAAAAAGGCTCTTTTCTAAATCAGAAAGAAAGTTTAAAGAGAGAAAATGAAAAGCTAAATCAATCATTGCAGGTATTACTTAAAAAAATTAGCGTTTCAGAGCAAAAGAAAAAGAAACTTGACAAGGCAAATTTATATATCAAGTCTTTGGAAGATTTTGTAAGCGAACAAAAGAAAGGTAAATGTTCAATGTTGGAACAAACTACTTTTAAAGAAATGCACCAGTTAATGCACAAACTTAAAGATGGCAGCAATGGAAAATTTATTGCTGCTGTTAAAGCAGAAGCATTGCCCAATAATGACGGGCTGAAAATATCATTATTTGATGGTGATGGAAATATTACGCCAAAGGAAAGCCTTAGTATGGGTGAAAAGCAGATTTATATTTCATCATTAGTTAAAGCCATATTAAGCTTAGCTGTACAAGACTTTCCTATATTTATTGATACGCCTTTAGGAAGATTAGACCATGAGCATATTAATAACTTCCTCGTAAGCTATTACCCAAATCTTGCAAGCCAAGTTGTGTTAATGGCAACAAACAATGAAATTCCGCCTTCAAGGTTCAAACTTGTGAAGGATTATGTTGCTAATGCTTATCTACTTGAAAGCAATAACAACCAAACTAAATTTAAACAAGGTTATTTTCAAAGCTATGAGAATTAGAATAAGTAAAAGAAATTCAGAAATCATTGACCATCTTACGTCTTTGTATAATTTCAAATTTGATGGAATTATTGCAAGAATAGCATTTACATACAGCCTGCAATTAAATAAGAAGTTTGACATTCTCGAAGATGTTCAAGTTGGTTCTGATGGAAAGGATTGGCGTGATGAGAGAGCATTATTTGGACATTCAGCAGATGAGAAATCTTATTATGTTATTTACAAAGCTCTCCTCGACCAACATTATAATAAAAACCTGACGGAAGAGGAATTTATTAAACTTTTTAAAAGGCAATTGGATTTCGGGTTAGAAAGAATATATCAGGATATTGAAGATAAAAATATTACAAGTGGCTCACACATTTCACATTTAATGAAACTGGTAAAGAATGGTTTAGAATTAATTTCTGAAGCGAATCCCTTTATACCGAATGCAACCACTACCAAAGAAATCAATTCCTACAAGGAGCATGTATCAATAGTTGTAGGTAAAGATGATTTGCAAAACGAAATCAGGCTTCGGATTAATGATTTGAATGAATTTGATAGCTGCAATATTGCTATTGCAGGCATGGTGGGTTCTGGAAAAACGGAATTAGTTAAAGACTTGCTTTATCAAATTTCTATTCAAACAAAAAATGAATTAAAGTTTATCTTCTTCGACTATAAAGGAGAAGGAAGTCCAGAAAGGCTAAAATCATTCTTTGAATTAACGGGTAGCAAGATGGTAGATTTAAGGAAAATGCCATTTGAATTAAACCCTTTAAGTTTTATAAATCTACAGGATGAAAGAGCAAGAACGTTTAATATTAAATCATTCGTGGATTTTGTTTGCACAATTGCAACTCAATTAGGAGCAAATCAAAAACATATTTTGCAGACAATCATTACTGATTGCTTCAATCATCAAAATAACCTCCAATCTTTAATGCCTGAAAGTTATGCAAACGTACACCCAACATTAAATACTGTTTTAGAAACACTTGATACCTATAATCAAGACAACCAAAGAAGCCCTGATACACTTGATGCGATTATTTCTGATTTAGCTACTAGTATTTTTCAATCACAACCAACCGCACAGAGTAAAAAGATTTATGAGCAAAGCTTGTACATTAATTTGCCACTTGAATTATCCGACACATTGCGTCAGCTTTGCGTTTTTTTGACATTAAAATATTTACTTGCAGAGTTCAGTTCTACAAATGACACAGAGCCTACAAAAGATAGGATTAAGCCACTACGTTATGTAATAGTCATTGACGAAGCCCATGTATATTTAAAAAATAAAAATGCCAGTAAAGCATTAGAAGATATTCTTCGTGTGTTAAGATCCAAAGGCGTAGTTATTATAATGCTCACACAAGGTGTTGAAGACTACAAAACAAAAAATTTCGATTTTGCCTCACAGATTAAAATACCTCTTTGTTTAAATATCAATAACAAAGACTACAAGCTTATTGAATCTTTTGTAGGAACTCCACGAAGCAAACAAAAGCTACAGAAAATTATTGGTAAACTTGAACCGCAAAAAGCGATTATTAATATTATAGAACCACAGATAATAAAAATTAATCAGTTTTGGCAGACACTAAAAGAGAAAGAGAAGTGATGGTAGGTATAAAAAACAAAAACTCGGTTTCATCATCCCATGCGGGAGAGAGGATTTACCGAGTATCGCATTGCAAATATACGCCTTTAAACTACATTTGCAACAATCTTTTAAAGGCAATTGATGAACATTAACGATTTAGAAAAACTACTTTCGGCAAAAAGGCTTAGCACTTATTACAACCTATTCCCAACAGACAAGAAAAAAGCTATTGAATATTACAGGCTTAACACTCAAATTTCTGAATCGCTTTACCCATTGCTTTCAAACCTTGAAATAGCCTTAAGGAATTCTATACACAACTCATTTACGATTCACTATAAATCGGACGACTGGTTTTCGCAGTTTAAACAACCGGAATTATTTGACCAGGTTAATGTTGCCAAAAGAAAAATACTTACAGGACAGAACCTTATGACCGCAGATAAAGTGGTAGCAGAATTGACCTTTGGCTTTTGGACAGCTTTATTCAATAAGCAGTACGCCAAAGACTTTTGGAAACCTTTAATGCATGCTTTCCCCTTGCTGGACACACCAAACAAACGCAGGGACAAAATTTCTTATAAACTCAATCACATTCGTAAATTCAGGAACCGCATATTTCATTACGAACCTATTTGCAATGACCTTGCTGCATTGGCTGCAAACCACAATAATATTTTAGAAATACTGAACTGGATAAATGCCGACATTGTTAGTTGGACAAAACAAATAGACCGCTTCGACAACTTATATAAGCAAGCAGTTACTCTCCGTACAGCTACTTGACCCAACGCACCAAGTCAGGCACATTTGCAAGGCACACAAAGCAGACACACAAAAGCCAACCTTGCAAAAGAGCCTGTCTTGTGCCACCGCACAAGAAACACTCTGCGGTGCGACACAGACCCACATTATAGATGACCGAGAAGAAGGGCGAACACATAACATGGGGTTTGCCAAAATGGGGGCAGACGGAAGCCGTGTTTCAACTTTTGTTTTTCAATTTAGCTTCATATCCAGCTTGACGTTATTAATTTAGCTTTAGAATATGCCATCAACATTATATCTTTATTCAGCAGCAGTTAGCCGGGGCGGACGGAATTTTATTGCCCCCACTTCGGCAAGCCCTGTACGTTGCATGCCACCTGTTTCTGGACAGTATTGCGAGTGGCTCATAAAATGAAAGTTCAAAATTTTCGGAAAACAAACTGAGTGCTGCTATTGGGCGACAGAATACGCA
>JAFDXH010000150.1 GCA_018268075.1 Bacteroidota bacterium
AAAAAAACAGATAGAAAATTAGAAAAAATAACATACCCCTTCACCATTGAATTTTGGGCAGGCAACAATGCCAATGTATTACTGATAGAGCATGCCCAATCCACTGTAAGAGAAGGAAGCCCCGGAGCAAATAACAAGTCGGGTTATTTTGAAACATCAAATGCAAAAGCAACTAAATTTTTTGATTATAAATAATGACAATGAAAAAGACGTATCTCAATGAAACAATCGTTTTAAAACCAGGGATACTTTCAAAGAGGTAATAAACAAGTATTACAAACTACTTTGCAGAAGAAGAATTTGTTCATTAAAATCAGGGATTATAACAGTAACTGTATTCCAAAGCATCACTACATCCATTAGTAACTTAATTATCAGCTTTAGTAACGGCTGATCCCCGGTCTGGAGAGCGGCGCCAGTAACAAAGACCGTGAGTTTTTTGTTGCCGTAAACAAAAGAATAATTCAAATTCTTATTTCGGCTAAAGCCTATGATAGTTTATACTCTATTGCCCCGCCTTTAAAGGCGGGGCAATAAAATAATGAATGAAAAGGCTTTAGCCAAATGGTGGTGTTTTGTATTCAACAAATGCCTTGTGCTATTCTCACGCAGGTCTTCTGCCCTGTGTGTACGTAACTTAATAATCAGCATTGGTAACGGCTAATCCCCGGTCTGGAGACCGGCGCCAGTAACAAAATCGGCGCCGGAAGAATA
Organism: Bacteroidota bacterium; assembly: GCA_018268075.1. Lineage (GTDB taxonomy): Bacteria > Bacteroidota > Bacteroidia > Chitinophagales > Chitinophagaceae > Ginsengibacter. The sequence continues at coordinate 715 of JAFDXH010000150.1, forward strand.
TTAAATAAATCTTACAGACTACTTTGCAGAAGAAGAATTTGCTTTTTAAAACCCGGAAGTATAACAGTAACCGTATTCCAAAGCAACACCACATCTACGGCAAAGTAACCATGAATAAGGCGGTTGCGCATACTAACGGGTTTATGCCATTCCACTTTTGCATGTTCATTAATGAACGAGTCGGGTAATTGCCGGCAGGCTTCGCCTATTACTTCTATATTTCTTTCCACAGCATCAATAACTAAATCTGAAGAAGAAAACTCGGTTAATGTGAGAAACGTTGTATATTTCTCAATTTTAGAAATAGGTTACAAAATATCTTCCAGTAATATTTTTACGGGTCGTTCAGGCATACACTAATTTATCTTTCAAATAATTCCAATGCCTTTCTTTAATGCTGCGTTTTGAAACCAAATCTACTTTTGTTTTAGTGATTTTTTCCAATTCATCAGCTAACTCAACAAATAACAAAAAATCATCGCTTTCAAAATCAACGATGATATCTATATCGCTATCTGCGCTAAAATCAGGTCGTGTAACCGAACCAAAAAATGCCAAACTGCCCAATGGGTATTTTTCCCTCAGCGATGGCAATTTATCTTTAATACTTTCTATGATGCTTGTTGGCGACATGCCGTAAAATTATTTTTTTTCTCATTGCTGTACAAGTTGTTTTAACTTCCAAGCACCCTGCTAATTTTAAACCTTCTTTCATCTCTATTCTTTTGCAGGCCAAGTGTATTCCATTCTCGCACAAAACTCTTGTCCTCTGCATGTTTGTACAAAAGAACCACCTGCCTGGCAGCCATTGAGGGCTAACTAATTTATTCTTCTTCACGAGACGGGGCTGCACATTTTCATTTTAGCGCAATTATTTTTACATTTGTATAAATGTTTTTTATGACTACACTTACAATAAAGGTAAACGAAAAGAAAAGGGGCGGTAAAACATTTTTAGAATTAATTGATTTGATTAATTCTAAAGAAAAAAATGTTATTGAAGTGATAGAAGAAAAAAGCCCTTACAATCCTGAATTTGTGAAAATGGTTTTAAAATCGGCATCAAGTAAGAAGCGTTATCGTATTGAAACTGATAAGCTATGGGAAACAGTAAAAAATATGTGATTGAATATACGCCCACTGCCATACTTCATTTGAAAAAACATCAAAAGTCGGGCGATAAAGCTGTACTAAAAAAAATTGCAAAACTTATTAGCGAATTAGAAGAACACCCCTACACAGGTACAGGGCAACCCGAGCAACTAAAATATGATATGCAAGGCTTCTGGTCGAGAAGAATTAACCATAAAGACCGGTTAATTTATCAGGTTAATGAAAATATTGTAATCGTTGAAGTACTCTCTGCAATGGGGCACTATTTAGATAAATAAAATTTCATTTCTCTTTCGGGTCTGATTTTCAGCAAGGATTTTTTTTCATTGCTGCACAAGTTGTTTTAGCTTCAAAATACTTTGCCAATATAAAAAGCCTCTGCCACCCCCTCTTCTTATGTAATCCAGGCAGGTTCGTGAGATAATACTTTTATAAAAAAATCATCTTTTTTAATGATTCCCCGCCCTGTTTCATCAACTTATTTTTATGGATAAATTTTACAGATGAAAAAAGTACATCTTCTAATATTGTTTATAACATTTTGCTTCCCGGCTTTTGCCCAGCAAAAAAATCCAACTAACCAAAAAGAGATTCAACAAAAGCAAAAACAAGCACAGGATGCTTTGGATAAACTTACGCCCGAACAAAGAAAGATGATGGAGCAAATGGGCATGTCAACCAATGTACCTGCAATGCCCACCGGCGCTACTGATGCACAGACTGGATTGGCTGTTGGCGGCGATGGAGTCCCCAAAAGAAATGCAGGCTTGATAGATGCCATTCCTAAAATAATACTTACTGCCGCTACTGTTCCTGCCTATATCAAAACACTGAATGAGTATATTGAAAAAAGTGTGGCTAATGATGCGAAAGTTTTCGGTCAGCAAGTGTATTCGGCATTTAAGCAAAATAAATTTAATGCTACGGCTATCGGTAATGCAGCCATTGGTTATTGGTCAATTGGCAACCCGGATATTGCCGTTTATCTGATGGGTAAAGCCTGTGCAGATGATGCTTCAGATGCTGACCTGCTCAGCAACTTGGCTGCTATGATGAGCATGGGTGGAGCGCCACACAAAGCTATTCCGTTGTTGGAATACCTCAACAAAGAATACCCCGACAATACAACCATTCTCAACAATCTTGGGCAAGCCTGGTTTTATTTGGGTGAAGTGGATAAAGCCAATGCAAATTTGGATAAGGTAGTAAAAGCATTTGCATATCATCCACAGGCAAACTATACACAATGCCTGATACAGGAAAGTAAAGGCAATAAAACAAGGGCTATTGAGAAAATGAAAAACTCATTGGCATACAGTTATTCATTAGATAAGGTAAACAAGTTGCGCAAGCTGGGCTATTCTGTAAAAGGCAGTGATATGCGTGTGCCGTTTCGTCCTGACCCTGATCCTTTGGGTTTGCACAATTTTGTTCGCCCCGATGCGCCTACCTCTTATGAACAGGAATTAAAATTGAGTGCCGATTGGGATGCCTTTCAGAAACAGGTTAATGAAAAATCCATGTCGTTGGCAAAAGAATTGATTCCATATCAACAAGCCAATAATCAAAAGGCACAGCAGGCATATCAACAATACCAAAATGCCAATGGCGATTTAAGTAAAATGACTACCGGTGCCACTGGAAATGAAAACATATATCGTAAAACTGCTGAAAAGAACCTGGAAGAAATGAAGAAGGATGGCGGCGTTGCCTTTCGTTTAAAAGCTGCCAAAAAACAAATTGATGATTTGATAAAAGATTTTACAGCAAAGGATGAAGCACAAAGAAAAGCCATAGAGAAGCAAAACAGCATCAAAGCCGATAAGGAAAGCGAGCTGGCAAAAAAAGGCGAAAATATTGGTTATGATAATTGTGTGGTACAAAAGAAGTACAGCGAGTGGATGTATGCCAATTACAATAAACCATTGGAAGAAGCCTACAAAAATTATTTGCACCAGTTGTATTTAAAAATTAATGAGGAATTATATTGGAAACAATTTACGCAGGACGCATCCACCTTTGAAGCAACAAAAATTACTGCTAAAAAAGAATGGTTGGCAGCGATGGGCAATACAAGGTACATAGCCACTAATAAATATGGCAAGTGTGAAACACCCGAACAAAAGCAATCCCGTTACAAGCTGGCCGATTTTGACGATATGCATTGTACTTATATATCGGTACTTGACTTTGGCGTGTACAAACAAATTGTGGAATGTGGAAAAATGCGGGTGGAATTTGATGCAGGAAAGTTGAGCGGTAATTTCAATTTCAAATCCGATAATAATGGTAAAGACCAATTTGTAAAAGCCACACTGGAAGCTACTGTTATTAATAAAAGTATTTCAACAAACAAAGGTCCATTGCAAATAGGCGCTTCGGTAAAAGCAGGCGTGGGTGTAACTTTTACCAGTAAAGGTGTAGAAGATGTATATGCTACCGGCGAAGCTAAAGTAACCGTAGAATCAAACATTATAAAAACATTTGACGAACATATTTCTGAAGCCAATGGCGGTGATAAAAGCCAGCCCAACATGGGGGATGCCCAGTTGAGTGACAAAGGTGTGGAGATAGGAGTAAATGGAAGAATGAGCCTTATTTCAGGAAATACATCTACCAATATTTTTGTAAACACACCGAAATAAAATAGTAAGCAATGAAAAAAAGAATACTGATTATATCAATGGTAGCTACTGCTTTTTTTTCGCAACGGTTAAAAGCGCAAGATTGCAAAACCTCTGTAGAGTTAGATGCTGCACCAGGTAAATATTTAACCGCCGCACAATATCCCTGGCCTGCTGCAAGAGCAGAATATTTTAATAAGATGTCCACTGCTACAGATAAGGCAATGGCAAAAAAAATATTGGGTGATTTAGAAAAAACAGAAGCACTAAGCCATACAGGTTTTAATTTCACCGGAGGCAGTTGGGAAAATGTTTATTCTACTGAGGGTAATCACTATTTGGGAAATGTCAAATTAGGGCAATATTCTTTTCAGGCTGCCTTGTACGAATACTTTTGTGCCAAAGGGAAATTGACCCGCAATAGTGAATATAGTACCATAATGAGAATGTATGTAAACCAATTACAGCTAACCACATTAGATAAATATTTGTCAGCGCCTTTCGGCAGTAGCTTTCCTGCTTATGATTTTGGAATACAATATGCCGATTGGAAAAATCATAAGCCTGCTGATGTAAATGCACAATTGATAAACCTGTTTACCTATATCACTTGCAATAACAAACAGCTTTTGGAAGCCATCAATTCAGGGAACAATTATTTTCAGGATGTAGCAGACAAAGACATCAAAATCAACAACCGGAATAATTACATTTATCGCTATTGGTTTATTAAGAAAAAGGACATACCCGTTTTAATCCCGGTAAGTCGCAAAGAATATTTACAAAGCCTGTTGGAATATTATGAAAGAGAGAAAATTCATTTTACTAAACTGGTAGCACAGTTGAAAGAAGAAAAATCCGGCAGCCTAAAGTATTATGCTAATTGGGAGAAAGATGTAGCCGATAAAATTTCAGTTGTAAATAAAGCAATAAGCGATCATGATGAAAAATGGCTATCTGCACAATCGGTAATAAATCCTGCTGATGATAATAGCAAAAACTATAACGCCAAATTACCGGAACAAACAAATTACAATCGCTTTTGGAAGTTTTATGATAATGAAAAAAATATGGGTGGTTTATACAAGTACAACCCTGAATATTTTAAAACATCTGCAAAAGGCCCGGCCAGTCCGCAGTTAATAACGATCGCATTTCGTTATGTAACGATGCCATCATCGCTCAGGATGCTGAACAACTTTACAAAGAATTTTGATTTTGGTGCGGCGAGGAAGATGGTGGAGTGAGTTGTAAAGTATTGAATCTTTAGTACAAATATCCCTATTTTGTATTCGTATATAATTTGAATATCTTCGTGAAAGATTCGCAGGAATGAAAAATATCAAAAATGAACTACAAAATATCATTTGCTCAGATGAGCCTTTTGGCAAGGCAAGCAAACTCAAAAAAGTCCAGAATTTCCTTAGAAGAAATGCGAAAACAAGCGCAGGTACTCAAAAAAAGCAGTTCCTCAAAAGTGAAGAAACAGTCACACTCATAGATTTTGCCCAGGGAGAAGATTTATTTTATCAATTTGAAATTTCCGAAGATGATTATATTACTGCAGGTGCAGAACAGCGTGTCTTCCGGTATGATGATTTTAGTGTCATAAAGACAAATGATAGTATCTTCTATTCCTCATGGCTTGATTATTTCAACAACCTGCTTATTCATAATTATTTTTTCCCTGCGACTGCGTATGACTTTTTGGGGTTTAAAATCATACAACACAATTTATATGCTGTAGTGAAACAAGATTTTATAATTGCCACAGAGCCTACAAATCTTCGTCTTGTAAATGACTTTCTTGACTATAATGGATTTACAAACACCCGTAATAATGATTATATTAACCGACAGATAGGGCTTATTTTTGAAGATCTGCATGACGAGAATGTCTTATCCAAAAATGGTATCCTTTTTTTTATTGACACTGTGTTTTATCTTCTGGATAGTTTTTACGAATAACTGATTATTTATTTCCTAATCAGATTAATCCCTCACCCTTTGTGATATAATTCCCAAAATCATTTTTTTTAATTTTTGCCCCTTTACGTTTAAATGATTGGTTTTACATCACAAAAAAATACACAAACAATATGGCACTTTTTTGAATTCATTCCTCAAAACTCAAAAGTAGTATCACGTAAACTCATCATAACCCCGCCCACCTCAAAAAATCATCCTTATATTTTCTGGATACTTCAATGAGGCTTCCATCAGTCAATTCTATCAGGCCGCCATCGCCACGGATATATTTTTTTATGTAATTGAGATTAACGATATATGAATTATGCACCCGGTGAAAAATATCGGATGGCAAAAGCTCACCAAAATCCTTCAGAGTTTTTGAAGCGGTTATTTTGGTTTTGTCGCCAAGATAAATCAGCGTATAGTTGCTGCTTGCTTCAAGATGCGTGATGTTGTTGATGTCTATAAATAAAACACCTTCCTGTGTTGAAACAGCCAACCGTTTTATTTTCTTTTCGGGTAACAATAAATTTTCTTTGAGTAAATCTAATCTTGCTTTTAATTTTTGGTGAATGTTCTTTTCTACTTTTTCCACTGCGGTTTTTAATTCTTCAATATCCACCGGTTTTAGCAGGTAGTCAAATGCCGCATAGCGAATGGCTTTAATAGCATATTGATTATAGGCCGTTGTGAAAATTAAGTAGAAATCTTTTTCCTGTAATTTTTCCAGCATTTCAAAACCGTTCATCTGTGGCATCTCAATATCCAGAAAAACAAGTGTTGGATTTAACCGATTTATCATTGTTATGGCTTCCACGCCATCGGCTGCTTCGCCCACTACCTCAATGGTTGGGCAATGTTCCATTATTTTATTGCGAAGCGCCAGGCGGCCTCTTGTTTCATCATCAACAATGATTGCTTTAATCATATCGGTATTTTGTTTTTAAGGACACTATTACTGTAGTGCCGGATTGGCTTTCGCCTTCTACTCTGTCTTTTATTATTATGGAAGGATTTTTTTTCTGGTTGAACAGGCCTATCCTGTCAAAGCTGATGCTCATGCCATGCGAAGAAGGTTTATGCTGATTAAGCAGGGCAGAAGCGGTACGCCCAATTCCATTATCGGTGATTATGTATTCAATGCTGCCGCCTGATTTCTGTATTGAAATGTCCAGTATTCCGTCATTGCTATTTTTGTTTCTCAACCCGTGAAGAATTGCATTTTCTACAAAGGGTTGAATAATCAGCGGTGGTACTATTATCTGCGTATTTTCTAATTCTTTCTCAATATTAAAATTCGTTTTAAATTTTCCTTCGTGCCGCAGTTCTTCCAATTCAATATACAGTTTTAGTGTGTCTATATCATTTGATAAGAGTACGGTGTTTTCTTTGCTGCTATCTAAAATATTACGAAGCAATTTGGCAAACTTGTTTAGATAAAGTGTTGCATTGTATTTGTCATTGCTGTATATGAATGAGTCAATGCTGTTGATGCAGTTAAACATAAAATGCGGATTCATCTGTGCTTTCAGCGCTGCTATTTCTGACTCTGCAATTTTTTGCTGCAATGCTGCTTTGGATTTTATATTTCTTATTCGCAATTGAATTAGTACCGTAATAATAATAATTGCCAATGCGGCCAATACAATCTTGAACCATAAAGTCTGGTACCATTTCGGCGGAATAATTATTTTAAATGTAGCAACCACTGGCTCATTGTTTAGGGAAAGATTTTCGCCTTTTAGTTCCAGTTCATAAGTGCCGGGGGCAAGGTTGATAAAACTTATTTCACCATTGCTCTTTTGCCATGTAGCATTTTTATCCGGCTGATGTACTTTATAATACAAAACATTTTTCTTGGCAATGCTGTAATTGGTGTATGCAAACCGTATGCGAATAGCAGAAGCATTGCTGTTGACTCTGATCAGTGATGAACCGGAATAAGGTATCCTTGCATCATCTTCATACACATCGGTAATTAAAATATTTCCCTGAATATTTTTTATATTAAGTAAACTTTCAGGATCATAAGAAACTAATCCACCTGGATAGGACAACCAAAATTTTCCATCATCTGTTTTTCGGAACAAGCCATAATCGTCAAATCCATCGGGCAATCCGATTTCAGCGCCAAAAGATTTTGTATGCCCGTTATCGGGATTAATGACAATTAATTTTTCATTGGCCACTACCCAAATATTTTTATTATCATCCTGAAGCAATCGGTAAGAAGTGTTGAAACCAGTTGCGTTCAGTTCAGCCGGAAAACTAAATTGTCTTTTTTC
>JAFDXH010000151.1 GCA_018268075.1 Bacteroidota bacterium
AATCCGTTGAACTTCGTAAACAATTTTTCAGAAGTGAGTACAGAACTTGTTGATGAAATGAATGAAGAAATATTAAAAGGCAATTTGGATGATGCCAAAGAAATAGCGAATGATTTAAAACAAAACTTAGAAAAAATAAATCATCATGGCAAACGTGCCGGTGAGATTGTAAAAGGCATGTTGCAACATTCAAGAACATCATCCGGAAAAAAAGAAGCAACAGACATCAATGCTTTGTGCGATGAATATTTGCGGCTGGCCTATCATGGGTTGAGAGCAAGGGATAAAAATTTTAATGCCAATATCAAGACCGAATTTGATGACTCACTTACAAAAATAAATGTGGTGCCGCAAGATATAGGAAGAATGCTATTGAATCTTTTTAATAATGCTTTTTACGCTGTAAATGAGAAGAAAAAACTTTCAGCCAATAGCTATCAGCCAATAGCTTCGGTTACTACAAAGAAATCTGATAATCATGTGATCATTACCATTAGTGACAATGGAAATGGCATTCCCGAAAAAATACAAGACAAAATCTTTCAACCTTTTTTCACTACAAAGCCATCAGGAAGCGGAACGGGTTTAGGATTAAGTTTGAGCTATGATATTGTAAAAGTGCATGGCGGGGAGATAAAAGTGAGCGGTAAAGAAGGCGAAGGAACAGAGTTTAAAATCAGTTTACCTTTAGTATAATTATGCAAATCATTGAATCCTAAAAATCATGGTTCAGACAATTTATGATATAGTGAAATCAAATGAAGGTGAAATAAAAGTGTAGAGTAAAGATGGAGTGTAATGTGAGTTTATTATTCAACTACCAATAATATAATCTTTATGAAATGAAAAATTATTTATTATTGATCCTGTTTTCTTTAATGCTGTTTTTGTCTTGCACGCCTACACAACAGCGGGACAAACAAATTATCAACAACAGACAGGATAAGAGATTAACAGGAGTTATAAATACTACACATAAACCACCGGAAATAGTTTTGCTGACAGGAGCACAAGCTCCGAAAATTGTTATTGCAGGAAAACCAATTATTACCCTAAATCCTAACGCAGATGGTTTGGGTAATCCGGATTTCACATACTATAACTCGTCACAGGGGCTGGCGCTCGACAATGTGAGTAATGCTTTAAAAGATAAAAATGGAAATCTTTGGTTTGGCTCTGTTGGAGGTGGCGTTAGCAGGTATGACGGAAAAAAATTTACAACATTCGCTGCAGTTAATGGAGTGGACAATGGAATTTATGGCCTGACACAGGATACAGCGGGGAATTTGTGGATGAATGAAGGAACCTCAGGAAACAAAAATACTATTTGTAAGTATGATGGTTCTAAATTTATTCATTCTTCCCTTCCCTATTATATTCATAGTAATTTTAGTATTTACGCAGATAGAGAAGGAAATATATGGATGGTTACCTATGATTCAGGGATTTACAAATATAAACCCGGGAAAAGCGATTCACTCTTAATTGTTGCTCATTATAATTCTTCAAACGGGCTGGTGAATAATGACATTAGCGCAATTAAGGAGGATAAAGCGGGAAATTTTTGGTTTGGCGCCAATAATGGTATCAGCAAGTTCGATGGAAAGAATTTTATTAATTACTCAGTTAAACAAGGGTTAGTAAGCAATGGCATCAATTGTATAGCGGAAGACGCCAATGAAAACATCTGGATAGGAACGGACAGCGGTGTCAGTAAATTTGATGGTAAAAAATTTACAAATTTTACCACACAACAAGGGCTGGTAAACAACAAGGTCTTGGCTATTACTGCTGATTCTTATGGTGTGATTTGGATTGGCACTGCAAATGGATTGAGCAAATATGGACTTAGTGAAAATAATAATCAACCCGTTTTTACTAACTATACCAAAGCGAACGGGCTTTCTGATAATGTTATTTTTACCATTACAGAAGACCCAACCGGAAATATATGGATGGGGACTCAACGTGGCGGTGTTTGTGAATACAACCGAAACCATCTCACTAAATATTCATCTTCGCTTGGGCTTGCAGGCGGGCAGGTAATGGCAATTGACCAGGATACAGATGGCAATTATTGGTTCGGAACTTCGGGTGGTGGCGTATGCAAATACGACGGTAAAAATTTCTATAATTATAATAACAAACAAGGGCTTTCAGGAAACAGTGTATATAGTATCCTTCAGGATAGAGACGGCAATATGTGGTTTGGTTGTTATGGAACCATCAGTAAATTTGATGGAAAAAAATTTACAAATTACGGCGCGGATCAGGGCCTTCCCATATCACAAATATGGAACAGTATAGAAGACACGAAAGGAAATCTGTGGTTTAGTTCCTGGAACGGGCTATACAAATTTGACGGGAAAAGTTTTACAAATTATACCACAGAACAGGGATTATTTACTAATCAAACTTTATCTGTAATACAAGATAAAAAAGGGAGTATGTGGTTTGGTGGTCAAGGTCTTAACAGATGGAATGAACAAACTGTAGTAAACTATACTTTTCAAACCGGAATGCCTTGTCCTGAAATGCCGGGCCTGGCAGAAGACGAAGCCGGTAATATTTGGGTAGGAACTTATGGCAAAGGGCTTTGCTGGATCCATAACGATTCTCTGACTGTATATACTACTACCCAAGGTTTGGGAGATAATACCATCTTTTCAATAAAGGAAGACAAGATCAATCACAGGCTCTGGTTTGGCACCAACACAGGGCTTTCCATGTTGCAGGAAAAGGATTTATTGCAAAAAAAACCCGACTCTGTTCACTTTGAAAATTTCAATTACAAAACCGGTTACAATATAAAAGATTTTGCATTCAATTTTTCTTTGTTTGTGGACAACAAAGGAATTGTGTGGGGCGGCACCGGCGATGGCAAGCTCATCCGTTTTGATTATAATAAAATAAAACCAGTACGTGATTCTTTTCATGTTCAGTTGCAAAATATTGCCATTAACAACAACAATATTTGCTGGAATTTATTAGCGAAACATGAAGTGGCAAATCATGTTGCAGACAGCCTTTCAATCCTCAACGAAATGGTTACCACATTCGGAAAAGTATTGTCTGGCACTGAATCGCAACAGATGCTGGATAAATATCATGATTTGAAATTTGACAGTATTTCCCGCTTTTATCCTATACCACAAAATCTGGCGCTGCCTTACAAAATGAATAATATCAGCTTTGATTTTGCTGCCATTGAGCCAGGCTTTGGCAACCGGATGAAATACCAATACATGCTTAAAGGATATGATAAAACGTGGAGCCCCTTAAGCGACAAGACTAATGCAGGTTTTGGTAACATCAGCGAAGGTTCCTACACATTTTTGGTAGAAGCTGTCAACCCTTTTAATGTGTGGAGTGAAACAAGTTATACTTTTAAAGTATTACCTCCCTGGTACAGGACATGGTGGGCATATTGCTTTTATGGTTTGATTTTGATTGGGGTATTACTTATGACCGGTAAAATGATACGCAAAAAGGCCATTCAAAAGGAAAAAGAGAAAAGGAAAGAGCGGGAACTGGAGCATGCAAAAGAAATAGAAAAAGCATATCTCGAGCTGAAATCCACCCAATCCCAACTCATCCAATCAGAAAAAATGGCTTCGCTCGGCGAACTCACTGCAGGTATTGCACATGAAATACAAAACCCGTTGAACTTCGTTAATAATTTTTCAGAAGTGAGTACTGAACTAGTAGATGAAATGAATGAAGAAATATCCAAAGGCAATTTGGAGGATGCCAAAGAAATAGCGAATGATTTAAAACAAAATTTAGAAAAAATAAATCATCATGGCAAGCGTG
>JAFDXH010000152.1 GCA_018268075.1 Bacteroidota bacterium
TATCGCATGCGGCCGGTACCAGCACCGAAAAGATAGCGTGGAATTATAATCTGGCACATGGTGTATATCAGTTGGAAGTAACCCGGCCAGATGCAAGCGTGAAAGTGATCAAGGTAATGTATTGATTTATCCAGATTTTATAGGCAGCCCTTCTTACACATGAATCTGCCGGCTTCCGGAGGTAATACTTCGGAAGTTTTTTATTGGCAGGTTGCCTCCTTTCGGCTGCACTGTCATTGCCACCATGTTTTCGTCATTGCGAGGCACGAAGCAATCCTTCAATGGTATCGTCATTGCGAGGCACGAAGCAATCTCAGGCACCGCTTGATGGGATTGCTTCGCAACAAGCGTTTTGACTCTGCACAGTGCTTTCCTTGTTGCTCGCAATGACGATACCTGGGTGATTGCTCGCAACCCGTAAGCTGCCACACAACACAACTTTGCGTCGTCATTGCCACCTTGTTTTCGTCATTGCGAGGCACGAAGCAATCTCACAAACTGCTTGATGGGATTGCTTCGCAACAAGCGTTTTGACTCTGCACAGCGCTTTCCCTGTTGCTCGCAATGACGACACCTGGGTGTTTGCTCGCAACCCGTAAGCTGCCACACAACACAACTTTGCGTCGTCATTGCCACCTTGTTTTCGTCCTTGCGAGGCACGAAGCAATCTCAAACGCTGCGTTATGCGCTAACGCTGCTATAACCACCCCAACACGGCACCGTCATTGCGAGGCACGAAGCAATCTCACAAACTGATTGATGGGATTGCTTCGCAAGCAAAGTTTCTACCCTGCACAGTGCTTTCCCTGTTGCTCGCAATGACGATACTTGGGTGAGTGCTCGCAATGACGATATCAGGGTGAGTGCTTCGCAAGTAGCGGCTGAAGCCCTGCACAGTGTATTCGCTATTGCTTACAATGACGCCTACTTTGGTAAGAGAATAGTGTTACTACCAGCAATCAACACACGCTTTTTCAAAATCCGTTTTATATTTTTCCGGTATATGGTTGTCAAGCATACAGCCGGGTGTCAGGCTGGGATAAATATCTTCAAGAGTGCGTACCTCATTCATAAATACGCGCCTATAAATATGGCTACGGGTAAGTGTAGAAGCATCGTCCATGCCGGCTGCACCCAATAATTCTACAAAAGATTTTACTGTTTCTTCTTGATAATTAGCAACTCTCACTTTCTTGTCTGATACGACTAGACCTTTAGTCAATTTAGGATCCTGAGTAGCCACCCCTGTAGGGCAGGTATTGCGGTTGCAAACAAGTGCCTGTATGCAACCCAACGCCATCATCATGGCACGGGCACTGTTGCAGATATCAGCGCCTAAGGCCATAGCCCTTATCAGGTGAAAGCCACTGATGATTTTTCCGGAACCTATAATCTTTATATGCCGTCTGATACCAAAACCGACCAGCATATTATGCACAAATGCAAGCCCATCCAGAAATGGAGCGCCTACATAATTGCTGAATTCTTGTGGTGCTGCACCTGTGCCGCCTTCACCGCCATCCACCGTAATAAAATCTGGGTAAATATCTAATTGTACCATTGCTTTGCAGATTGCAATAAATTCAAATTTATGCCCAATACAAAGTTTAAAGCCTACCGGTTTGCCACCACTGCTTTCTCTTACTTTTCCTATAAATTTTATCAATTCTAATGGGGTAGAAAAAGCAGAATGGTAAGGAGGTGAGAAAACAGTTGTGAATGGTTCCACATGCCGTATGGCGGCTATCTCTGGAGTATTCTTAGCACCAGGTAAAATTCCGCCATGCCCCGGCTTAGCTCCTTGAGATAATTTTATTTCAATCATTTTTACTTCAGGCTTTGCAGCATTTTTTGCAAATATTTCAAAGCTGAAATTGCCGTTGGCATCGCGAGCACCAAAATATCCTGTACCTATTTGCCAAATGATGTCGCCTCCCATGAGATGATAGGGGCTGATGCCGCCTTCGCCTGTATTATGAGCAAAGCCTCCGATTTTTGCACCAAGATTAAGAGATGATACAGCAGCAGCGCTTAGGGAACCAAAGCTCATAGCGCTTACATTTAGTACGCTGCAATTGTAGGGTTGTGTACAATCCTTATTGCCCACCATCACTCTGGGATGATGATTCATTTTATGAAAGTCTTTGGGCGAAATGCTATGTGTCATCCATTCATATCCCTCTGCATACACATCACTTTGTGTACCAAAGGGCATGGTATCGAGTTCCTTTTTTGCACGTTGATAAATCGTATTCCTGTCCAAGCGATTAATCGGGCGCCCATCAGTATCACTTTCTACAAAATACTGGTACATTTTCGGGCGCATCGCTTCCATAAGCCACCTAAGCCTGCCGAGCACCGGAAAGTTGCGCCATAACGTATGTTTTTTTTGGACGATATCTACAGCGCCAATTACTATAACGATGGCTAATATTGCCAGTATAATCCAGAATCCAAACCAAACGAAATAACCTAATAAGCCAAACAGGGCAATACTTGCTATACTTGTGATAATAAATAACTTACGCATTTTTCTATTTTTGGGTTATGGCTCCAAAGGTCGCTATATCAATCTTGAAAATAAAATATTCAAGGATTAATTATTGAAAAGGCCTTTATGAAAATATTTTAGGCCTTTTTTTTCATTAGGCAGGTTGTGATAAAATCTGTTGAAGTATTTCTGACGAGCAGATGGGTACTTAAATACCTATTTTACTTATTGGCTTTGGTGTAATGCTGATGAGAGCCAAAATATTGACTTAAATCAAATAGTAGCAATATTTTGACAAAAGATCCGTTTTTAAGAATGGAAACCGTTCAATAAAATTTATTGATGGGTTCACCCAATAACTTAATCTGAATCATGAAAAACTATTTTACACTGCTGCTTTCAGCCCTGCTGTGCAGTGCTATGTCCTTTTCCAATCCTACAAAAACATTTTTTTCAGGTGATTTCTCACAGTTGCGTACCAACTTATATATTGTAGCGTCTGATGGCTCGCGCGTACTGATGGATGGAACGCTTACCCAATATGATTCCGATTATAGCAACGACCTAGATGGTATGGATGCTCGTAAAATGAGTAATTTCTCTGAGAATTGGGGAATGCTTAGAAACACCACTACACTTGTGATAGAACGACGACACAGCATTCAGGATAAAGATTCCATTTTTTTTAAGATGTGGAATATGAGATCGTACACCTACCAAATAGAATTTATAGCAGCAGGCCTCAACCAGTATAACGTTCAGGCAGAATTGAGAGACAAATTTTTACAAACAGCCACTACGGTGGGAGTAAATGATACCACCAGAATTAATTTTACTGTAACAGCAGAGGTAGCATCTAAAGTTTCTGATAGATTTATGTTGGTGTTTTCAGGAATACCAAACGCAGGTGTGTTGCCTCTTACTTTTGTATCAGCTCAAGCACGCAGGCAAGCTAATTCAGTAATCCTTTCCTGGAATACGATGAATGAAAAAAATATAAAAAATTATGAAGTGCAGCGCTCTGAAGATGGTATAAATTTTACTAAGGAAGCTACAATTACAGCGCAAAATCATTCTAATAACAGTTATAGCTGGACAGATATTAATTTATTAAATGGATCTGCTTTTTACCGCATTAAAAGTTTGGATGAGAACGGAAAAACTTTGCTAAGCAGCATTATGAAAATAAATATTGCAGCCACGTTTGGCGCGGTGAAGCTATATCCTAATCCTGTAGTAGGTTCTTCATTCAACTTATCCTTCTTAGGGCAGCCTGAAGGTAACTATAGCATAAGATTGACCAATCAAAATGGGCAAACAGTACTTTCAAAGACAATTCTGATTAAGGCAATAGAGCAGACAGAAAACATCGCCATCCCTTCATCATTGAGTCGTGGAATATATATAGTGGAAATTAGAAAACCGGATTCAAATACAAATACAATTCAATTAGTATATTAAAATTTTATAAACTTTATTATTACTGTAGGGTAAAATGGTGCAGCCGCTGTAGCAAATTGTAATACGGAATACAAATAGTATTTAGTCTAAACAAACTTTGCTATCGGTATTGTACCTTCTCTCATTACCACTTAGTCTTTTGGTCTATTTAATGAATAAAGATGGTATGGTGCCTTTCATTGATTCTTCATTTAGATAGGTATCGGGGATAGGTTAAGAAGAATTAGAATAAGTAGCTTATAGTGGCTTTCTCAAACTTTTTTAGGGATCCTTATTACTGATGATTCTTTTTAATTTCGGGGATCGAATTTTCCTATCCCTAATATTTTTAAATAAAATTAATAAAGTGTTTCAATGTGTTTTTTGCATCCGATTTTTATAGGTATTTTTATTTAATTATCTTAGCGCGCAATTAATGCTTTCTATGAAAAGAATTTGTAAGTTATTTTTTATCGTATTTATGATGGTTGGGGCAACCAATTTGCCAGAAAGATGTTTTGCACAAACAAATTTAGACCCTCAACCTACCGACCCAGGCCTTGATCCTTGTGAATTTAAAGATCCGCAGGATCCGCCTTGCCCTATTGATGGTGGAGTCGGAGTACTTTTAGCTTTGGGAGTAGGGTATGGTATCAAAAAATATAAATCAATAACGAAGGATAAAATAATGGACCTTAACTAATAATAGCAATAACAATAGTGAACTGAAATTGTTACCAATACCCCTTAGTACTGCCCCTAAAATGAATACAACAATTTCCCTGCAATCCAATAGAAATTTATTTCAGATTATGCTCTTTTTGGGCTTTATTTCTTTTGCCCTTTCCAGTTGCTACACTGCAAAAAAATATACTTACTTTCAGGACATTACAAAGGATACCACTTTACAAAATGTGGTGTTGGCAAAGGCTGAACCTACTATAAGAACCGGTGACCTGCTAACCATTGCCGTAGCAAGCCTTAGCCCTGAGAATACGGCCCTATATAATGCGCCGCAAACTACGGAAGGCACTACAAGTGGATATATGGTGAATGAAGAAGGCGATATCCCTTTTGTGAAATTGGGTATGGTGCACGCACTTGGGCTTACCCGTACAGAACTGAAGGCAAAGTTGGAAAAATCTTTGGAACCCTTTTTAGCGCAGCCCATTGTCTCTATAGGTTTTGCTAACAGGCATGTGACCATGTTGGGCGCCATAAGTCCACAAATAATACCTATGCCCAATAAAAATATGACCCTGCTGGATGCTTTGGCCACCTCAGGCGATATCGGAACCAAGGGAAAATCCAATGACGTTTTGGTAATTCGTGAAAAAGAAGGTGCTAAAGAATTCAAAAGGTTGAATCTAACAGATAAATCTATTTTTTATTCACCCTATTTTTACCTGCAACCCAATGATATTGTATATGTAGAACCTTTACCGGAAAGGAAAGCCAGCAAATTGCCTCAAATACTTTCTTACATTACTACAGGTATCACATTATTTATCTTTATATTAGACAGGATCATTAAATAATTTGCAGATGGAAGATGATCAATTTTTTAAAGAGCGGACGGATAATAATATATTCAAGCAGGTAATTTATAAATACCTGCCTTTTTGGCCATTGTTTGTAATCACCTGTTCTATCAGCCTTTTCATCGCGTATATTGATTTACGTTCTCAGGTTCCTATGTATGTGGCATCTGCAAAGGTGCTTTTAAAAGACCCTAATAAAAATGGTGGTGATTCTAAAGTGCTGGATGCATTAAATATTTTTAGTGAAAAGAAAATTGTGGATAATGAAATAGTGGTACTGAGAAGTAATGATGTAATGACAGATGTAGTGAAGCAATTGGATTTATATTCAATTGTGTATAACAAGGGAAATGTGCGCACAGAGGAATTGTATAAGGCTAACTCTCCGGTGAAATTCCTAGCCTTAAACAGGGATAGCTTTAATTTATGGGGTACCTATTTTTTTACCATAGACTGGAAAAAAAATACACTTACAATAGATCATAAAACAGTACCCTTTAATGGAGTATTTTTTATAAATGGTGTAGGTATAAAGTTAGATATTAACAAGAATTACAATTCCAATGTGGAAGGGAAAAACTTTTTTGTAAATTTTGCTTCGCCTTCAGGTGCAGCAGGCGGCCTTACCGGTGGTTTAAGGATTTCGCCCTACTCTTTTTCCTCAACTATTCTTAATGTCACTTTTAGTACGCCGGTACCCGAAAAAGGCAGGGATATTTTAAACAAACTTTTTGAAATATATAATATCAATGCTATTGAAGATAAGAACCAGATTGCTGATAAAACAATGAACTTCATTGATGATCGCTTGAACATGGTAACCATGCAATTGGATAGTGTAGAAAGAAAACAGGCGGCCTACAGGGCCAAAACTGAAGTGGTAGATTTGGGCAGCCAGGCTACTGCATTTTTTGGAAAGGTTACTGATCTGGATAAACAAAACAGCCAGCTTGACCTTCAGCTTGAGGCCTTGCAAGACCTAAATGGATATGTTAGGTCAAAGGCTAAGATTCCGGGTATTGTGCCTTCATTGTCTATAATAAGCGATCCTACACTCACTACATTATTAGGTAAATTGTATGATGCCGAAGTGCAGGTAGAAACGCTAAGTAAGGTAACAGGCGAGCAAAATGATGCTGCTGTATTAGCACGTACAGAAGTAGGTAAGATTAAAAAGGATATTCTGGAAAACATGTCCAATATTCACAAGAACTTATTGATAGTAAAGAACCAGGTAAATGATGAAATAGCTAAGAGTAATACACTGCTAAAAACCATACCTGAAAAGGAACGAGGGTTTTTGGATATCAGCCGGCAGCAGGCAATTAAAAATAATATTTACACCTATCTACTTCAAAAGCGTGAAGAGACAGCCATATCGAGTGCCTCTGCCACACCGGATTTGAAAGTGGTAGAATCACCTACTTCATTTGGGCCAACCAGCCCCATAGCTAAGAATTTTTATTTGGGTGGATTAATCATTGGTCTTTTGAGTGCTGCATTCTTGGTATTGCTAAAAGAAATGTTTAGCCGCAAAGTACTTTTCAGATCGGAGATTGAAGAAAAACTAAAAATACCCATACTGGGAGAAATAGTTCAGGTGCCCTCTAAAGACCCTATTGTAATACGGGAAGGTAAACGTACAGTAATTGCTGAGCAATTGCGTTCCATAAGGACCAATCTGGCTTTTATGGGGCTGAGTGAAAAGAAAAAAACACTTATGATTACATCAAGCATTTCCGGAGAAGGGAAAAGTTTTGTTGCAATCAATCTGGCAATAAGCTTTACCCTTACTGGCAAAAAAGTAGCCCTAATGGAGATGGATCTTCGAAAGCCGAAACTCAGTAAGATTTTAGGAGTGAAGAAAACACCGGGTATTTCAAATTATCTTGTAGATAAAGCAGGAATAGAAGAAATAATTAAAGAGACCGCTATACCAGGCCTATCTGTTGTAAGTGCCGGACCTATTCCGCCTAACCCTACAGAGCTTATTTCAGGGCCAAAATTTGCTGAGTTGATGCACGAATTGCATCAACGTTTTGATTATGTTTTACTGGATACTGCACCTGTATCCCCTGTTACAGATGCACAATTGTTGCAGAAATATGCTGATATCAATTTATTTGTAATAAGGCATGCTGTAACGCCACGTGTTTTTATTGCAATGATTGAAGGCTTAAACCAGACTAAAAAATTTGAAAATATGTGCCTTGTGTTCAATGGAATAAGGCCAAGAGGGTTTAATATTTATGGCTATGGTTTTGGTGGGTATGGTAATGGATATGGATATGGCTATGGGTATGGTTATGGCTATGGCGGTGAGTATGGTGGCGGGTATTATCTGGAGAATAGAAAAGGATTGTTGTCCCGAATAAAAAAATTATTTGGCATTAAATAATTTTTAAAAATCCTTTTATGCAAAAGTGCTCAGTTAAAAATCTATGTGACTGAGATAGGCGAAGCCATGCATGAGAATGAAGTTGTGGGCTGGGTTTCAATGACTGAAGAGGTTTAGTTAAATTGAATTATAACAAAAAGGCCTCCCGTGGGTACATAGTGGTGGGTACGCCTCAAAGATTTGGCAGACTTTTTTTTACCACAAAATAATTAATAATAAAAGCGCTTTCCGATAAAAAATGGTACGTGGTATATACCCGGCCTCGATGGGAAAAAAAAGTAGCTTCCTTACTTAGCGATAGAGGTATTGAAAATTATTGCCCTCTTAATAAAGTGACCCGGCAATGGAGCGACCGTCGTAAGTTAATAGAAGAGCCCGTTTTCAAAGGTTATGTTTTTGTAAAAGTAAGCGAAGATGTAAAATGGAGTGTTACGACTGTAAATGGTGTACTGAATTACATTTACTGGCTTGGCAAGCCTGCAATAGTGAGAGAGGAGGAGATAAATACCATTCGTAAATTCCTTCATGAATTTGATCAGGTAGAAGTAAACAAAAATGCTATTAACACAGATGATAAGGTACGTGTGATGCAGGGAGTTTTAATGAACTATGAAGGAATGGTGATTGAAGTTTTTGGGAGCCGTGCTGTAGTTAGAATTGAAAGCCTTGACCTAAACATTAGCGCACACTTTGATAAGGGGAATCTTGAAGTAATCTGAGAAGTCAAATATTTCAGTTTAATTTTTAAACTTAATCAGTAGCATGCTGAACACTTTATTGAACTATTTAAAATTTAAAATCAATTGAATAAAGATTCCAGAATATATATAGCTGGCCATAGGGGCCTTGTTGGTAGCGCCATTTATAGGGCATTGCAAAAAAGCGGATACACTCAACTGTTAGTACGTCCGTCCTCTGAATTGGATCTCCGCAATCAGCAAGAAGTTGAAGAATTTTTCGCAATAGAAAAGCCTGAATATGTATTTCTTGCAGCCGCTAAAGTGGGTGGTATTATTGCCAACAAAGAGAACCCTGCTACATTTATTTATGATAACCTGTGTATTCAGAATAATGTAATTCATCAAGCTTATGTAAATAAGGTGAAAAAATTATTATTTCTGGGGAGCAGTTGTATTTATCCAAAGCAATCCAGCCAGCCTATAAAGGAGGAATATTTGCTGAGTGGATATCTGGAGCCTACAAACGATGCTTATGCCATAGCCAAGATCGCCGGGATAAAAATGTGCCAATCGTACCATGCTCAATATGGGTGCAGCTTTATCAGTGCTATGCCTACCAATTTATATGGCCCTGGCGATAATTATGATCTTAGAAATTCGCATGTATTACCCGCTTTGTTAAAGAAATTTCATGATGCTAAATGCAATGGTGATCAGCAAGTGGTAGTTTGGGGGTCTGGCAATCCACGAAGAGAATTCCTACACGCAGATGATGCTGCTGCTGCCTGCTTATTTTTGATGAAGAACTATGATAGCCCAGAAATAATCAATGTAGGTGTTGGAAGGGATATATCTATCAGTGAGTTGGCACTTTTAATAAAAGGGATTGTCGGGTATGAAGGTGAAATAGTTTTTGATTCATCAAAACCTGATGGTACTTTTCAAAAACTGCTGGATGTAAGCAGGATAAACAGCTTGGGGTGGCAGGCAAATATTAATCTGGAAGCAGGTATAGGAAGTGTGTATGAAGAATGGCGAAATGAATTAGGGTAGATGTTGATAATGCGATCCTGATAGGGTATTGAGGATTGCTTCGTACCTCGCAATGACGATACAGGGTGGCAATGACGGTGACAAGGTAGCAATGACGATGGCAGGGGTGATGACGGTGATAGGGTTGGGTTGCGAGTGCTCACCCGGGTTACGTCTTTGCGAGCAATGCGAGCGTTTAAATTGGAAGTGAGGCTGTAGTTTGCGAAGCAATCCCTATTGATGAGATTGCTTCGTACCTCGCAATGACGGTAGGAAGGATGAGATTGCTTCGTGCCTCGCAATGACGATGGCAAGGATGAGATTGCTTCGTGCCTCGCAATGACGATACCAATGAAGGATTGCTTCGTACCGCGCAATGACAGTACCATTGAAGGGTTGCTTCGTGCCTCGCAATGACGATAGGAAGGATGAGATTGCTTCGTACCTCGCAATGACGATGGCAGGGTGGCAATGACGGTAGCAAGGTGGCAATGACGATGGCAGGGGGTGATGACGGTGATAGGATTGGGTTGGGATTGCCCACCCGGGTTACGTCTTTGCGAGCAATGCGAGCGTTTAAATTGGAAGTGAGGCTGTGGTTTGCGAAGAAATCCCTATTGATGAGATTGCTTCGTGCCTCGCAATGACGATACCGTTGAAGGATTGCTTCGTACCTCGCAATGACAATGGCAAGGATGAGATTGCTTCGTGCCTCGCAATGACGATGGCAAGGAGGCAATGACGGTGACAGGGCGAAAATAGACTGAATAAACTCTATAGAGTGAAGAAAATAAATGTGTAGAATAGCCGGTATAATCAATGCACACCTGCCTCTTGAAAATGTGGAAGAGAAGGTAAGAGCTATGTGCAAGATACTGCAGCACGGCGGCCCCGACGATGAAGGGCTTTTCATTAATAAAAAAAATGCAATGGTACTTGGGCATCGCAGGCTTGCCCTTATTGACCTCAGCCCTTATGGGCACCAGCCTATGGTGTATAACGGCGGCAGATACACGATAACTTTTAACGGAGAAATTTATAATTATCGCGAACTACGGTCAGAGCTGATGCAATCAGGATATACTTTCTCTACAGCAAGCGATACAGAAGTAATCCTTGCTGCATTCGCAGCCTGGGGCACTACATCTTTCAGCAGGTTGAATGGCATGTTTGCATTTGCTCTTTGGGATAATACAGAAGAAAAATTATTTCTCGTGCGCGACCCGTCCGGAATTAAACCACTTTATTTTGCCCATACAAATGAAGGACTGGCTTTCTCTTCAGAGATGAAAGGCTTCAGGCCTATTGAATATTTAAGGGAGGAGCATGAGAACTGGAAAATATATATGATGGCTTATGGCCACCTGCCTGAGCCGGTAACAACTCTTAAAAAAGTGGTGCCCTTAAAAAAGGGTATGTATGCCTGTTATACTCCATCCAATAATAAATTATATGAAAAAGTATATACAGAAAGTAGTTATCAGGAAATTCAAGGTAACCGGGGGCAAGCTATAGAACAATTAAAAACCGGATTATCTCAGGCTGTAAAGCGGCACCTCATTTCAGATGCACCAATAGGTGTTTTTTTAAGTGGTGGCATTGATTCCAGTGTGCTTACCTTATTGGCACATGAAGTACACCCTGCGCAATTAAGCACGCTATCTCTCTATTTTAGTGAAGCAGCATATTCAGAAAAAAAATATCAAGATTTATTGATCCGTCAATTGGGGTGCACTTATAATCAAGAACTCTTAGAAGAAGATAATTTTCACACTTTTTTGCCTTCATTATTACAGGACATGGATATGCCCAGTTGCGATGGCATCAATACCTGGTTCATCAGTCGCTATGCTAAATCTCAGGGATTGAAGGCAGTACTTTCAGGAATTGGGGGTGATGAATATTTGGGCGGATATCCTTCCTTTTCTCGAATGAAGAAGGTGAAATTGCTGGAAAAAATTCCGGCAAATCTATTATCTGCAGGAAAATACTCATCGCTTAAAAGCCTTAAAAGATTAGGCTATCTAAGCCTTGGTAGTGTAGCCGGCAAATATCTTTTTTTACGCGGACAGTTTATCCCATTTGAAATTGCCACGAGACTGAATGTAAGCGAAGAATATGTATGGAAAGTATTAAAGGAGCATTCCGGTGAGCAAATAGCGCATCTGTCCAGTGGTAATCAGGCCAGTTTTTTAGAAGTAAATTATTATATGCAAAATCAGCTTCTACGCGATGTGGATGTAATGAGTATGGCTCATGGTATTGAAATACGGGTTCCTTTTCTTGATAAAAATATGCTCCAGCTTTTTTATCGGCTAAAGAGCAGGGTAAAATACCATGGGCAATGGCCTAAACAATTACTGGTAGATTCCTATAAAGAAAGGCTGCCTGTGCCAATATGGCGAAGAGAGAAGATGGGGTTTGGGTTTCCCTTTCGCCAATGGCTGGCAAATGATGATTACATAAAAAGCCTTTCGCCACCGGATGAATTTAACTCTTTTATTTCCAACAACATTCACTGGTCGCAGTTTCTAACCTCTATGCTGATACGAAAATTTGAGAAAGCCTAAGCGTATTTTACTATTAACATTGCGCACTTTTTCCGGTACAGGCGGTATAGAAAAAGTAAGTAAAGTAGCGGGGAAAGCAATCTATGATATTTGCCAGGAAACCAACAGTAGCTTTGAAGTGAGTTCCATGTATGACCATATCAGAGAGGTTGATGAAAAATATTTTCCGGCGGCAATATTTACGGGTTATGGTATCAAAAAAGGTGAATTTATTTATGATTCAGTAAGGCGGGGTATTGGCAAATCTATGGTGATACTCAGCCATGTAAATTTATTGCCGGTGGGCTATCTAATCAAATTGTTTTCACCTAAAACTCAATTGGTCTTATTTACACACGGTATAGAAGTATGGAAAATATTTACTGGCTTACAAAAAATGATGGTGCGCAAAGTAGATACTTTTTTGGCAGTGAGTAAGCATACCGCTGAAGTAGTTTTGGAAAATAATAAATTGGATAAAGCAAAGGTGCAAGTGTTGAATAACAGCCTCGACCCTTATTTGCCCGAACCACAAAAAGGGGATAAAACACCTGAGCTTTTAAAAAAATATGGGTTCACCTGTGACGATACCATTATGCTCACGCTTACAAGGCTGGCCTCTAAAGAAAGATATAAAGGGTATGACCGCGTAATACAGGTTTTATCAGAGATGCAAAATGATTTTCCCCAACTCAGGTATATGGTAGTTGGGAAATATGATCATGAAGAAGAGCAGCGCCTAATGGCGATGATACAGCAATTTGGAATTCAGGATAAGGTAGTTTTTACAGGGTATGTGCCTGATGATTTGTTAGCCGAGTATTTTAATCTGGCAGACTTATACATTATGCCGAGCGAAAAGGAAGGCTTCGGAATTGTCTTTATCGAAGCTCTTTTTTATGGTAAGAATGTAATAGCCGGAAATAAAGATGGCTCAGTAGATGCCTTGCTCAATGGCGGATTGGGCACCTTAATAGATCCATCTGATGAGAAAGGACTAAGGGAGGCAATTACCTCCTTAATCACCCAAAAACCGCTGCCACTGCCTGACAGAGATTTGATGATGAAGCATTTCAGTTATCCTGCATATAAAGAAAAATGGAGAGCGGTATTGAAGGCCGCCATGCCGGATTAAAAGGACAATGTTTCAGGAAAGCAATAATTTTCAAATAAGTAATTAATGCATAGTGAAGACGAACAATGGGATCTGATCATACAGCCGAGGGCGCACCTGCTCGACCTGAAGCTAAAGGAAGTATGGAAATACCGTGAGCTGATGTTGCTTTTTGTAAAGCGCGATTTTGTAGCACAATACAAACAAACAATGTTAGGGCCGCTTTGGCATTTTATTCAGCCAATTTTTACAAGCATTGTATTTCTGCTCGTATTTGGTAAAATAGCCAACATACCTACCGACGGTGTGCCACCGATTCTTTTTTATATGAGCGGCATTGCCATTTGGAATTATTTTTCTGCCTGCTTCATGAGTACTTCGGGTACTTTTCTTAGTAATGCAGGGATATTTGGTAAAGTATATTTTCCACGGTTAGTAACCCCGATAGCCACTGTAATCAGCAATATGGTAAAGTTTGGAATACAATTATTATTGTTGGCCGCATTGTTTCTTTATTATAATTTTCATGGGTATCCATTTCATTTTAGTGCTGCCTTGCTTATGATACCTGTGTTGGTACTTATGATGGCAGGCATGGGCCTTGGCTTGGGGATTATTATTTCTTCTATGACTACCAAGTATCGCGACCTGAATATTTTAATAGGTTTTGGAATGCAATTTCTGATGTATGCCACTCCCATTGCCTATCCATTATCATTTTTGCAGCATAATAAATATGCTGCATGGATAGCCTGGAACCCACTCACACCAATCGTGGAGGCATTTCGATATTCTATATTTCAGCAGGGAAGTTTTAGTGCATATAGTTTATTGTACAGCACAGCGTTTATTATAGTTGCACTCTTTATAGGCATGGTAATGTTTAGTAAAGTAGAGCGAACGTTTATGGATACGGTGTAGGGAATCGGAGTTGTGAATTATGAGTTATGAATTATGAGTTGTTGATACCAACCTCACGAAATTTTAAAAATGCTGCAATAAAAATTTTGATAAATTTGTGAAGCCATAAATGATTAAGATGCTTAACAGTACTGAATATATAATTGAAACTATTAAGAAAGAACAACCTTATTTACAAAGCCGGTTTTTTATTCAGCATCTTGATTTATATGGCAGTTATGCTAAAAAGTTACAGCACGCCGAAAGCGATATAGACCTTGTTTATACCACTATCTCCAATGGAGCTATGACTTTGGCGCGATTAAAATCGTTTGAAAAGTTTTTATCAAATTTATTAAACATTAACAAGGTAGAATTAGTAAGCAAACATTCAATCAACCCTGTAGTAGAGAAAAATAGAGTGAAAGATGCCATCTCCATTTTCTGATAAAAATGCACTTGAGCGCAGTGGGCGTTGTCCCCACACCCCACTATCAGCCAGGCTCTGCGCTAATTATATATACACCATTTGCAGTCAACCTTTAGAGCGTATCCTTCTCCGAAGGGGAAGGTTTGAGATGGGCTACTTACGGTGTATTCTGCTTTGTTGCGCCTCAGAGCAGGATGAATGAGAAATGCACCCCATTGTACCACAGCACAAAAAGGTAGTAAATATATTGTTACTTAAAAAAAACAATGTAGATTAGGTACTGATTTTAATGTTTTTTAAATTGAATTTGCGATGATAACAATAAATGTAAAGAAGAAAACAAATGCAAACGGGCGTTTGGTGATAGATGTAAACACACAGCTTATAGAAAAGGATGTAGATGTTGTATTAGTTATTCAAGAAAAGGAACCGAAGCCAAATAGCAAATCATCTCAAAAAAAGGGAAATGATAAATTTAATTTTTCTGAATTGTATGGGAAGTTGGAATGGAAAGGGAATGCTTTAGCGGAACAAAGGAAAATAAGGGCCGAGTGGAAGTGAAAATATTTTTAGATACTAACGCAATAATATAGCTTTTAAGAGGCGATGCTGATGTGGTGAAGGAAATTGCAAATGCAAACCAAATTTATATTTCAATTATTAGCGAATTGGAATTCAAATCATTTGCAAAAATTTCATTGAATGACATAAATTTATTCGATGACTTTGGTTCAATGATTTCGGTGCTTGATTTAAATGCAGCCGATAACCAACTCAAAAGTAATATTATAGAAATTAGAAAGACTCACAAGTTGAAATTGGCCGATGAAATTATTGCTGCGGCTGCTTTAGTGAATGATGCCATATTATTTACTGCCGACAAAGGATTTAGAAATGTAAAGGGGCTTAAACTAAAATTACTCTCAACCTAAATTTTTTTTATGGCTTTGTACGTACCCTTTTTGGCAATTAAGTCTTACCCACTATTTAACCGATAATTACCCCAGTCATAATTTAAAAACAATTGAGTACTGTAATAAAAGTAGAAAACCTCTCAAAGCAATACCGCCTTGGCAATGTAGGCCTTGGCACCATTGGGGCAGACTTTAACCGTTGGTGGCAAACTGCGAAAGCAAGATCAAGATTTAGAAATAAATTGAGTGAACAACTGTTCCATTAGATAACGTAATTTTAATTGGATGATAGAAAAAAATCTTTACATAATTTCTGGTTGTAATGGTGCAGGAAAAACAACTGCGTCATTTACTATTTTGCCCGAGATTTTATTTTGTAAAGAATTTGTGAATGCGGATGAAATTGCAAAGGGGCTATCTCCATTCCAACCAGAAAAGGTTGCTTTTGAGGCAGGTAGAATAATGTTAAACAGAATTAATGAACTCTTAAAAGAAGAAGAAAATTTTGCTTTCGAAACTACACTTTCAACAAAAAGCTATAGAAATAAAATTATTGAATCTAAAGAAAGAGGATATACAATAACATTATTATTTTTTTGGTTACAAAGTATTGATCTGGCAAAAGAGAGGGTAAATACAAGGGTTTCTGAAGGCGGCCATAATATAGAACCTAAAATAATTGAAAGAAGATATAAAAGAGGAATAAAAAATTTATTCAACATCTACCTGCCGATCGTGGATGGGGCATTAATTTTTGATAATTCAGAAGGCAAATATGAATTGCTTGCTGAAAAAATGATTGATGGAAGCTTAAATATAATTAACCAAGTAAAATTTAAGAATTTAAAATATTATCATGACAACTGTTGAAAAACAAATAGAAAAGAGGAATAATATTTTAATTGGGTTAGAGAAAGCTTATTTAAAACTCATTGAGTTCAAAAAATTTAAGAAATCTGATCTGGTTATAATGCGTGATAACAAAATCGTAAAAATTAAACTAGTAAAATAAGAGGCTGCGACTGATTCAATTCCTATGAATGTAATAAAAGTAGAAAACCTTTCCAAGCAATACCGCCTCGGCAATGTGGGCCTCGGTTCATTAAGCCATGATCTGAACAGATGGTATCAGACTACTTTGCATGGAAGAGAAGCATTTTGAAGTATAACTGGGACGGAGTCTTGCGCATTATACGGCTGTATTTTAAATTGTCGCTGGTTCGTGGGACATGGAACCGGCGCTATGGGGAAGAATCTAATAAGAATTTTCTTGATAAGTAATCTAATAAACCAATTGACTTTACTGCTTTTTTTTTCTGCTAACATTTAATCAAATTTTGATAAACGTTACTAAAACATACTTACCCGATTTTGATGAATATTGCTCTATTCTAAAACGAGCCTGGGATAAAAGCTGGATTACCAACAATGGTGAACTGGTGCAGGAACTGGAATATAAACTGAAGAATTTTTTAAATGTTCAACATTTATTTTACACCAGTAACGGAACAGTGGTATTGCAGATGGCACTAAAAGCGTTGAATATTACTCAAGAGGTAATAACCACACCCTTTAGTTATGTAGCCACCACCAATGCTATTTTATGGGAAGGCTGCAAGCCTGTTTTTGTGGATATAGATCCAGATAGTTTATGTATAGACGCTTCCAAAATAGAAGCTGCTATTACTGATAAAACACAGGCTATTTTAGCCACTCATGTATATGGCATTCCTTGCGATACAGAAGCGATAGATAAAATAGCAAAAAGGTATGGGCTAAAAGTAATCTACGATGCCGCACACGCATTTGGAGTAACTTATAAAGGGAAGTCTTTGCTGAGCTATGGTGATATTAGTACCTGTAGTTTTCATGCCACTAAAATATTTCATACCGTAGAGGGTGGATGCATTATTGCTAATGATGAACAGTTGGCAGAGCGCTTACTGTTGCAGCGACAGTTTGGGCATATCTATGACGACTATTATTGTGTGGGTATTAACGCAAAAAACTCTGAATTTCATGCAGCCATGGGATTGTGTGTACTTCCAAAAATAAATGAAATAATAGCTGCCAGAAAAACCATCAGCGAATGGTATGATTCACTGATGCCCAATATAAAGCGGCCACAACTGAATGGAGAAGCACAATATAATTATTCTTATTATCCCATAATATTTAACACCGAAAGTGAATTATTGAAAGTAGTAGCACATCTTAAAGAGCAGGAGATAAGCGGCCGTCGTTATTTTTATCCATCGCTCAATGAATTGCCTTTTATAGAAAAGCAATCCTGCCCGGTTTCAGAAGATATCAGCAGTAGGGTATTGTGTTTACCCTTGTATCACGGGTTATCTACTTCCGATGTAAAAAGAATCTCATACTGTATTTTAAATAACTTATGATATGTTAATAATCGGTGCAAAGGGCTTTGCTAAGGAAGTTTTAGAAATTATAACTCAACAAAATTGTGAGGAAAAAATATTTTTTTTTGATGATGTTTCTAAAGATATCGCTGGCAAATTGTTTGATAAATTTGAAATAATCCGCACTATCGAAGACGCTAAGAATATATTTATTTATGATAATCGGTTTACTATTGGAGTAGGTAATCCAAACATCAGGAAACAGCTCTATGAAAAATTTATACAAATTGGCGGAAACTTCACCTCTACAATAAGCCCTTTTGCAAATATTGGCCATTTTGAAAATGTAATTGGTAACGGATGTAATATTATGACGGGAACCATTATAACCAATAGCGTAAGTATAGGAAAAGGCTGTTTGATAAATTTAAATTGTACCATAGGGCATGATTGCAAAATTGGTGATTTTGTTGAACTTTCACCTGCTGTAAACATTTCAGGAAATTGTGTAATTGGCGAAAACTGTTATATAGGTACCGGCGCAATTATCTTACCCAAAATTCACATTGGCAAAAATGTAACCATTGGAGCAGGATCCTTGGTAACAAAGGATTTGCCAGATGATGTACTTGTTTATGGAAGCCCTGCAAAAGTAATCAGGAAAGTAGAGCCTGTTGAAAAAAAATAAAAATATTAAATAGGAATAAAATTCATGCTCACCAAGGTTCTAAAATTGATAAGGGCGAAAAAGTTGCTTTTGCAAAGTGGTGTTTTGCCCCAACATTGGTTTGATGAGTTTTACCAGCAGCGCAAACTTACGCCTGCAGATTATATCAATCCGGTGATGACCGATAACGATGCCAACAACTGGCTACACAATACTATTCAATCTGGTAAACCCTTTCTGGCAGCACGATTTGGTAGCTTCGAATTGGGTATGCTCTCTAACTTTTTATTTAACCAGCTTACCGGAAACAACAGATGGGGCAGTACTACTTTAAAGGCATTGGAAAGAGACCAATCTTGGGGCGGTGCTATAAAAGCGCAGGAAAATTTCTATCACAATTTTTTAAGTGCTGTATCCGATATTGACGCATTGGGTATTTGGTACAATCATGGAGAGCAGGTAATGGCTAATTACCTGTGCAAAAATGCGGTGCTATTTGAGCTGCTTGCTTTTGAGCCTTATTTCTATTCACAGCCTTGGACGCTTGCTTTGAAAAATAAAAAAGTGTTGGTTATACATCCTTACACCAGCAGCATACCCAAGCAATATGCAATCAGGCATTTGTTGTTCAACCAAGAAGTGTTGCCTGAATTTGAATTGATAACCTACCGTCCATTCAGCAGTTTTGGTGATGAATGGAAACAATTTGAAAACATACAAGCTACCCTGGATAAGATGATAAATGAAATACAACAGATTGACTTTGATATTGCATTGATTGCAGCAGGCCCACAGGGGTTGCCATTAGGGGCTGCTATTAAAAAAATGAATAAACAGGCTGTTCATATAGGTGGTGCACTTCAATTATTTTTTGGCATTCTGGGCAAGCGGTGGGAAGAACCCGGACGCCCTCAATCTAAATTTTTTAATCAGTATTGGATTAGGCCTGCTAATTCTGAAATACCTGCCGATGCAAGGGCATTAAAATTTTCGGATGAAGGATGCTACTGGTAGTTAGCTGAAATATTTACAATGAGCAACACGGTAATAAAAGTAGAAAACCTCTCTAAGCAATACCGCCTTGGCAATGTAGGCCTCGGTTCATTAAGCCATGATCTGAACAGATGGTATCAGACTACTTTGCGTGGAAGAGAAGACCCCTATCTAAAAATTGGCGAAGCCAATGACCGTTCCATAAAAGGCGAAAGCGAATACGTATGGGCCTTGCAGGATATTAATTTTGAAGTAAAGCAAGGAGAGGTGCTCGGTATTAT
Organism: Bacteroidota bacterium; assembly: GCA_018268075.1. Taxonomy (GTDB): domain Bacteria; phylum Bacteroidota; class Bacteroidia; order Chitinophagales; family Chitinophagaceae; genus Ginsengibacter. The sequence goes on from JAFDXH010000152.1 coordinate 19,794, forward strand.
TGGACGTAATGGTGCAGGAAAATCTACTCTTTTAAAAATCCTCAGCCGTACTACCACACCTACTACCGGGCAAATAAAAATAAAAGGCCGTGTGGCTTCTTTGCTGGAAGTAGGCACCGGCTTTCATCCCGAGCTTACAGGCCGTGAAAATATTTTTCTCAATGGCGCTATCCTGGGTATGACCAAAGCTGAGATAAAAAGCAAGTTTGATGAAATAGTTGATTTTGCCGGCGTGGAGCGTTACATAGACACACCTGTAAAACGCTACAGCAGTGGCATGTATGTACGCCTTGCCTTTGGCGTGGCCGCACATCTGGAACCGGAAATATTAATAGTAGATGAAGTGCTTGCAGTGGGCGATGCAGAGTTTCAGAAAAAGGCATTGGGGAAAATGAAAGATGTGAGTGGTAAGGATGGGAGGACGGTTTTGTTTGTGAGTCATAATATGGCGGCGGTCTCTAATTTATGCAATAAAGGAATTTTGCTTGTAAATGGAACTGTAAAAGTAAACAGCACTATAGAGGATACAATAAATCAATATCAAATTTTTAA
>JAFDXH010000153.1 GCA_018268075.1 Bacteroidota bacterium
CATTTTCAATTGACGCATCATCAGTAAAAGGTAATTCAATATGCAGATGGTTTTCGTTGGCTTCATCTTCCCCCTTCCCCCCTACGCCTTCCGCCTTCAATCCTATCTCCGTGCTTTCTTTTTTCTTTTCTATGTCCAATACCCGTATATCATTATACTCTTTTTTTCCAAAAAATATACAAGGCAGGCCCGCGTTCACAATAGCAGTTGTAACCAATGCATCATCACCATTAGCAATTATCCATTGCACATTTGTAAAAAGCCTCAGTTTCTCTGTTATTTTCTGCTCAATGTTTTCAAAGTTTTCACTATGGGCATCGCCAATATGAGTTAATACGCCAATGGTAGGTTGTATAATATCGGCGAGATGCTGCATTTCTCCAGGCAATGAAATACCCGCTTCAAAAATACCCAATGTATGGCCCACGTTTAATTGCCAAACGCTCAGTGGCACTCCTGTCTGCGAGTTATAACTTTTCGGGCTTCTTGCAATAGTATATTCTTTTTCAAGCAATGTGTTCAGCCATTCTTTTACAATGGTTTTTCCATTGCTGCCGGTAATACCGATTACAGGAATATTAAATGTGGAACGGTGATAAGCAGTGAGTATTTGTAATGCCCTTAAAACATTTTCTACCTGTATAAAATTTGCATTGGTATATGGGCCTTCGTCAAAGGAAAAATTGGTTACAAAGTTGCGAACGCCACGGTTATATAATTCATCAATAAAGCTATCACCGTTTCTGCGAAAACCATCTAATGCAAAAAAAATTGTTGCAGATGCTTCTGTAAGCTTTCTGCTGTCTGTAAGTAAATATTCGATGGGCAGATTTTCTGCGCCTTTTTTCAATTTTCCATGAACAATACCGGCAATATGACTGATGGAATATGCACTTGTCATAATATGGCTCTAATCAAGATGATCGGGTTTTGCTCCCGGCATTTTACGTTTATGATAAATGGAATAGATAATAGAAGTAGCCAGGCATAAAACAATAACAGCTAAAGAAATATAGATAGATATATGAATGTTAAAATATTCTATCAGCATTTTAATGCCTATAAATATAAGTACCACTGCAATACCTTGCTGCAAATAATCGAACTGGTCTACAGCGCCTTTTAACAGAAAGAAAAGAGAACGCAAGCCTAATACAGCAAAAATATTGGATGAATAAATCACCAGTATATCCTGTTCAGAAAATGGAACATTTGCTTTTTCTCTCACCAGCGAAACAACGGTAGGTATGGAGTCGAGCGCAAAAACAATATCTATTGCTGCGAGCATTAATACAACGATAGCGAGATTGGTAAAATAAACTTTGCCGTGGTGATTTATCGTAAACCTTCCTTTAGGTTCTACATTGATAAACCGAAGGTATTTTTGAATGAATTTATATACCTTGGTTTCACCGGGGTTGAATTCTGCTTCATCTTTTTGGAAAAAAAGTTTATAGCCGGTATACAGTAAAAAGAATCCAAAAAAGTATAATATCCAGTGAAATCTTTCAATTAATTCTATACCTAAAGCAATAAATGCAATACGGAAAACAATTGCCAGCAATATACCAATCAGTAATACCCTGGCTGTATCAGCTTCCTGAACTTTGAAATAGGTAAAAATTAAAATAAATACAAAAATATTATCAATGCTGAGCGACCACTCCATTAAATAAGCGGTAAAATATTTAGTAGCCACTTTTGATCCCTCTTCAAACCATAAAAAAATGCAGAATGCTACAGACAGCCCTACCCAAAAAAGTGTTTGATACAATGCTTTTTTTATAGTGATGGTAGTGTTTTTCCTGCTCATCAAACCGAGGTCAAAAATCAAAGCAAATACCAATACAATACCAAAAGTTAAATAAGATATTTGTGTAGCAGTCATTTAACTAATTGCGTTTAATTTCCAAAGATAAGGGCCGCCAGTGGAAGAGGAGTAAATAGTTGATGGATCATAAACCGGGTAGTCTGATAATATATTTCCCTTATTGAATGCATTCCTATATTTTTGCGCCACTGCCTAAAAATGTAGTTTTAATGGTTGATGTATTATTAGGTCTCCAGTGGGGAGATGAAGGAAAGGGGAAAATCGTTGATTTTTTTGCTCCGGCGTATGATATCATTGCCCGCTTTCAGGGTGGACCCAACGCTGGCCATACCTTATATGTTAAAGACAAGAAAGTGGTATTGCACCAGATTCCATCCGGAATTTTTCATGAGGATACGGTTAATCTTATTGGTAATGGTGTAGTGCTTGATGCAGTTACTCTGAAAAAAGAATGTGAAACAGTAGCATCTTTCGGCGTTGATTACGCTAAACATTTATATATTTCTGAGCGTACAAATCTTATATTACCTACACACCGGGCACTTGATAAAGCTTCGGAAAACTTAAAGGGTAATGATAAAATTGGTTCAACACTTAAAGGAATTGGGCCTGCTTATATGGATAAAACAGGCAGAAATGCTCTGCGCGTTGGTGATTTGCTCGATAAAAATTTTACAACACAGTATATAAAACTTCGGCTTAAGCACCAGAAATTACTGGATAGTATGCACTTTCAGGAGGATATTTCAGCCTGGGAAGATGAATTTTTTGAGGCAATTGAATTTATGCGCCAGTTTAAAATTGTAAATGGCGAATACTTCATTAACGATAAAATTGCACAGGGTAAAAAAGTATTGGCAGAGGGTGCTCAGGGAAGCATGCTCGATGTTGATTTTGGAACTTTTCCTTTTGTAACTTCGTCAAATACTATATCAGCAGGCGTTTGTACAGGATTGGGTGTTCCCCCCCAAAAAATTAAAGAAGTAATAGGCGTAACCAAAGCATATTGCACAAGAGTAGGCGGTGGGCCGTTTCCTACAGAACTGAACGATGCTACCGGGGAGGAACTCAGAAAAATTGGCAACGAATTTGGTGCGACTACCGGTAGACCCCGCCGGTGCGGCTGGATTGATCTGGTGGCATTGAAATTTGCCTGTATGGTGAATGGTGTAACCCAATTGGTAATGACAAAAGCTGATGTGCTGGATGCGTTTAGTGAGTTACAGGTTTGTACTGCTTATAATATTAATGGAAAAGAACTGGAACAGGTACCTTACCAGATGGCTAAAGTAAATATTCAGCCCGTATACCAGGCAATGAAGGGGTGGAGTAAAGATGTTTCAAAAATGAAGGATTATAGTGAATTACCTGAGATAATGAAGACTTATGTATCCTATATAAACAAATATTTAGGAGTAAATATTACATATATCTCCAATGGTCCGGGAAGGGAGCAATTGATTCCGGCAAAATAATTGATTATTTTTTTGAAGATAGTGAAAATTTTTC
>JAFDXH010000154.1 GCA_018268075.1 Bacteroidota bacterium
ATAAAAAAGGAAATTGCCATCATCATAGGGGTAAATGAACAAGGCGCTACAGCAATGTACAGTCCTGTAGAAATGATTTTTAATTCTTCGCTCAATATGCTCGACTACCAGATAAGCCCTGCCCGGCTGCCAGAAAAAATATTATGGAAGGCAGAAGCTATAGCATTAATGGTTGTGAAAAATCTTAATAGTGCCGGTATCTTTGCAGTAGAATTATTTATAGATATTAATGATAATATTTGGGTAAATGAAACTGCTCCGCGAGTACACAACAGCGGCCATCATACAATAGAAGGAAACTTTTCTTCACAATTTGATATGCTTTGGAGAATCATACTCGGATACCCCTTGGGAAATACAAGCAGTATCATGGATGCCGCTTTGGTAAATCTGGTTGGCGAAAATAATATTACAGGAACTCCTGTATATGAAGGGCTTGAAACATTATTGGGGATAGAAAATGTTTTTGTACATATTTATAATAAAAAAAATACCAAGCCCGGCAGAAAAATGGGCCATATCACAATCTTAAGCAACGAAAGACAGGAACTGATACACGTTGCAAATAAAATAAAACAAAATTTTAAAATATCAGTAAATGGTAGGAATGAATAGAATAAAATTTTCAACCCAAAGAAAAAATACTTTTTATCTTTTTGAAAAAATATTGTCTAATGTATCTGCCAGCACAATAATATTTTTTTTATTTTCTGTAATTCTTACTGCCTGTAGTTCCGAAACCAAAGAACCTAAAATTGCTCAGAAAAAAGGCAATCATCCTCAAATGAATGCCCCCCTACAAGTAGAAGCATTTATTGTATCCCCTACTGTTCTCAATTCCAGCATTGATGTAGCCGGAACGCTATTACCTTTTGAAGAAACACAAATTTTTCCGGAAGTGGCTGGCAAGGTAACCTACCTGGAAATAAAAGAAGGTGCTTATGTAAGAAAAGGCACCCTACTCGCCAAACTTTTTAATGGCGATCTGCAAGCCCAATTGCAAAAGCTGAAAGTACAATCTCAGATTGCTGAAAAGACTCAACAGCGGCAAGATCAATTATTAAAAATTGGCGGAATCAGTCAGCAGGATTATGATCTTTCTCTATTGAATGTAAGTTCTATAAAGGCAGATATTCAAGTACTGGAAGCCTCCATCAATAAGACCATCATTCGTGCCCCATTTGATGGGAAAATTGGTTTTAAAAATATAAGTATTGGTGCTTACGTTACTCCTCAAACGCCCATCACTACTATACGGCAAGTAAATAGGCTAAAGCTGGAGTTTAGTGTGCCAGAAAAATATTCTCCCAAAGTAAAAGTGGGCAATAGCATCTATTTTACAACAGAAACTACTTCTGGTAAACATGTAGCAAAAATTATCGCTACCGAATCGGGCATTACAGAAGACAACAGAAGCCTTAAAGTACATGCCATTGTTGAAAATGTGACAAAAGATATTTTTTCCGGCGGTTTTGCCTCCGTAAATTTTGATATGGGAAATAATAATCAGGCACTCATGGTGCCTACTCAGGCTATTATTCCGCGCTCGCGCGATAAACAAATAATTATTTACAGAGGTGGGCATCCTGATTTTACTGTAGTAACCACGGGTGTGCGCGATTCTGCAAATGTAGAAATACTGAAAGGTGTAGCAGCAGGAGATACTGTAGTAACTACAGGATTATTATCTATAAAACCAGATAGTAAATTATCTATTTCATCAATAAAAAAATAGCAGCGTTTGAATATTTCTCTTACCAGTTTACGGCGGCCAGTATTTGCTATAGTGATGAATCTTGCGATAGTGCTGTTTGGTATCATCGGTTTTAAATTTTTGGGCATTCGTGATTACCCCGCCATTGACCCGCCTAATATTTCTGTAAGCACATCCTACTCAGGCGCTAATTCAGACATCATAGAATCTCAAATTACGGAGCCCTTAGAAAAAGCAATCAATGGTATTGCCGGGGTAAAAAATATAACCTCTTCAAGCAGTCAGGGTCGCAGCAACATTAACGTAGAATTTGATCTTGGTGTAGATCTGGAAACCGCAGCTAACGATGTAAGAGATAAAGTATCGCAAGCTACCCGAAGCCTACCTCAGGATGTAGATGCGCCGCCAGTAGTAAGCAAAGCCGATGCAAGTGCACAGCCCATTATTGCCATGACGGTTCAGAGTAGTACACGCAATCAACTCGAAGTAACAGAGTATGCTAATAATAATATCATAGAGAGATTACAGACTATTCCCGGTGTAAGTTCTGTATCTATCTGGGGCGAAAAAAGGTATGCCATGCGGATATGGTTCAATCCGGAAAAATTAAATGCATATAATATCACCATCGCCGATGTGCAGAGTGCCCTCTCTAAGCAGAGTATTGAATTGCCATCCGGGAAAATTACAGGAAACACTACAGAACTAACAGTAAGAACTTTTGGAAGGTTATATACAGAAGATGATTTTAATAACCTGATTATCAAAAATGTAAATGGCGTAAACATAAGATTGAGTGATGTGGCACAAGCTGTACTGGGCCCCGAAAATGAGGAATCAGGACTAAAAGAAAGTGGTGTTCCAATGATCATGCTTGCTATCATTCCTCAGCCAGGTGCTAACTATGTAAGCATCGCCAATGAGTTTTACAAACGACTGGATCAATTAAAAATAGATCTACCACCAGATTTTAAACTAGATGTAGGTATGGATCAAACCAAATTTATAAAGAGATCCATATCTGAAGTAGAAGAAACACTCATCATAGCGCTGGTACTGGTAATATTGATTATTTATTTATTTTTCAGAGATTGGATTATTGCGCTTAGGCCTTTATTGGATATCCCTGTTTCTTTGATCGGCGCATTTTTCATTATGTATATTTTTGGTTTTACCATCAATGTACTTACGCTGTTGGGCGTAGTGTTGGCCACTGGGCTGGTTGTAGATGATGGTATTGTCGTCACAGAAAATATTTTTAAGAAGTTTGAAAAAGGGATGGACATTCACCGCGCAGCACGCGAGGGTTCTCAGGAGATTTATTTTGCAGTAATTTCTACCTCTATTACGTTAGCCATTGTTTTTCTACCCATTGTATTCCTGGAAGGGTTTGTTGGCAGGTTATTCCGCGAATTTGGAATTGTGGTAGCAGGCGCTGTATTGATTTCTGCTTTTGTTTCGCTCACGCTTACACCTGTATTGAATGTAAAACTTACCGGAAAAAATCTGGGGCACTCCTGGTTTTATAGAAAAACAGAACCTTTTTTTATGGCTATGGAAAATGGTTATAAAAAAAGTCTGGCTTCCTTTATGAAATTTAAATGGTTTGCATTGGTGGTGGTGGCATTATGTTTTGGAATCATTTATTTTATCTTCAAAGGCCTCCCTTCCGAACTGGCGCCGATGGAAGATCGCAACCAATTTAGATTAAGTGTAACTGCACCAGAAGGAAGCACTTATGAATACATGGACGCTTATATGGATAGCATCAATAAATTACTAATAGACAGTATCCCCGAAAAAACTATGCTAATAAGTATGACATCGCCGGGCTTTGGGGGTGGATCTGTAAACAGTGGCTTTTTTAATTTAATGATGGTAGATCCTAAAGATAGAGACCGGTCGCAACAGCAAGTAGTAGATATGGTAAACAGAAATCTAAAAAAGTTTACTCAAGGAAGAGCTTTTGCCACCCAACAGCAAACAATATCTGTAAGCCGCCGTGGTGGCCAGCCGGTGCAATTTGTAATTCAGAACAATAATTTTGAAAAATTAAAAAACATCCTTCCAAAATTTTTGGATGAAGCAGCAAAAAGCCCCATCCTTGAGGGTGTAGATGCAGACCTTAAATTTAATAAACCAGAACTGAGAATAAATATTGACAGGCTACGAGCCAGCGAGCTGGGCGTAAGTGTGGATGATATTTCACAGGCGTTGCAACTGGCCTACAGCGATAGGCGTTTAGGTTATTTTTTAAAATCAGGCAAACAATATGAAGTACTGGGCCAGGTAGATAGAAGTAACCGTGATGACCCCAATGACCTTTCGAAAATAATGGTGCGCAATAATCGTGGCGAAACCATAAGTCTCGACAACCTTGTAACCATGACAGAGGCATCGTCTCCACCAACTATTTATCATTTTAACAGGTATAAATCTGCTACAATTTCAGCAGGGCTTGCACAAGGCTATACCGTAGGCGATGGCATTAAGGAGATGGAAAGGATTTCCAAGAAACTTCTGGACGAATCCTTTACCACAGCACTGGCAGGCACTTCAAGAGACTATTCAGAAAGTAACAGCAATACATTATTTGCCTTTTCGCTCGCTCTCCTATTGATCTATCTGGTACTGTCTGCTCAATTCGAAAGTTTCATTGATCCATTTATAATTATGATCACAGTACCGCTGGCGCTGGCTGGGGCGTTATTGTCGTTATGGATTTTTGGTCAAACGTTCAATATATTTTCACAAATAGGGATGATCATGCTCATAGGCCTTGTAACGAAAAATGGAATATTAATCGTGGAATTTGCTAATCAAAAACGGAAAGGCGGCATGAAGAAGACAGATGCTGTTGTGGAGTCTGCATTTTCAAGATTAAGGCCCATTCTTATGACGAGCCTTGCCATGTCGCTTGGTGCACTACCTCTGGCATTATCCATCGGCGATGCCAGTACCAGCCGTATTCCGTTAGGTATTGTTATTGTTGGAGGCATTATGTTTTCTCTAATCCTTACGCTGTATGTGGTGCCGGCTATGTACGCATTTTTATCATCGAAAAAACATGATTTGCATGAGGCTTTTCAATAAGGTAATATTAACAGTACTCACTTCACTTTGCTATCACCATTGCATAGCACAGGATAGTGTGCTCACCGCCTCAGGTGCCATAAAGCTTACCATCGAAAATAATTTTAACGTAATTATTAGCCGCAATGAAATAGAAATTGGCAAAATAAACAACAACTGGGCCTTGGCCGGGGCACTTCCTATAATAAGTGCCACAGCAAACAAAACTATAGGCGTAAACAATCTTACACAAAAATTAAGCAATGGAACTACTACTGAAAAAAATGGCAACGGTACACAAAATTTTAATGCTGGCCTTACAGTAACCTGGACAGTATTTGATGGATTTAAAATGTTTGCCACTAAAAAAAGATTAGAGCAGCTTGAACTTCAGGGCGAATATAATTTCAGGAAAACCATCAATGAGACAGTTTATAATGCGTTATCATCCTACTATAATATCGTCACACTGATTGAGCAAAAGCAGGCTACACAAGAGCAAATAAGCTTATACAATGGCCGCTACCAACTGGCTCAAAGAAAATTTGAAATAGGAACCGGTGCCAAATATGAAGTATTAGAGGCAGAAGTAGATTTAAATGAACAACGATCAGCTTTATTAGCATTAGAAAATTCTATTGCGTTGGCCAAATCGAATTTAACCAATTTGATGGGCTTAAAATCTGACACTTCATACCAACTAATAGATACCATTATCGTACAACCTTTGCCGTTATTAGATGATGTAAAGGCCAAGATTAACAAACAAAATCCGGATATGCTACTGGCAAATAATAATTTATTAATCTTAGCAAATTCAAAAAAAGAAATCAACGCTAAGAGAATGCCCGTAGTAGCACTCAATGGATTTTATAATTTTGTACGAAGCCGTAATAGTGCAGGGTTTACCCTTCTAAATCAAACTTATGGACCCTCAGGTTCTATTGGGGTAAGCATTCCCTTGTTCAACGGAGGCCTTGTGAACAAAGAACTCAGGATAGCAGATATTAATTCCAGAAACCAAGAGCTAACCATACAACAAACGAAGTATAATATAGAGACTTACCTAAGCAATGCTTATATTAATTATTACAATGCATTAAAAGCAGTTGATCTGGAAAAAAGTAATTTATCTTTAGCTACAGAAAATATTAATATCGCCATGGAGAGGTATAGGGTTTTGAACATAACGGCTGTAGAATTAAGGCAAATTCAAATAAGCTATAATGCCATAAAAAACAGGCTGTACAATGCATTAAACCAGGCTAAACAAGCTGAGGCAGAAATAGCATTGCTAACAGGTGATATTACAAACCTATAAATTGACAAATCTTAAAATCAATAAAACTTATGGCAAAAAGCAGCATCCCTCTTGTAGGAATTATTATGGGCAGCGATAGTGATCTTGCCGTAATGCGTGAAGCAGAAAAGATATTGAAGAGTTTTAGCATTGACTGCGAAGTATCAATCGTTTCGGCACATAGAACCCCATTGAAAATGGTGGAGTATGCTACCACAGCAAAAAGAAAAGGGATAAAAGTAATCATTGCAGGCGCTGGTGGGGCTGCACATTTGCCGGGCATGGTAGCATCACTAACCGTTTTGCCGGTAATAGGGGTACCAGTAAAATCATCAAATTCAATTGATGGCTGGGATTCCATTCTAAGTATATTACAAATGCCCAATGGTGTACCAGTGGCTACAGTAGCGCTGAATGCTGCAAAAAATGCGGGAATTCTGGCAGCCGAAATTTTAGCTGTTGCAGATGAAAAGTTAAGTAAAAAATTAGAAGACTATAAAAAACTTATGGAAAAAGAGGTGATCCATAAATCAAAACTTTTATAAATCAGGATTCAGTCAAAATACAAAACCTTTCTTCCAACGTCAATGAATGTTGGCAGATCAACTCAAAAAAAGTGCTACCCCATTTGGCATAATATGTAGTAAAATTTTCACTTCTTTCTTGAAGGCCCCCACTGGGAAATAATTCAGCAAATATTTTTCTTAGCTGATTTTTTTGAGCATGGAATTTTCTTTTTTCTGCTCTCAGTAGTTTCTTTTCCAAAGCAGATAATAACCCTTGCTGCTTCTTTTGCAGTGCCAGTATATGCTTCTGAAGCGTAGAATCAATCTGTGTAACCTTTTGCAGAATTAAATTATACAAGGTAGCCATATCCTTCTTCTCCGTTGTGAGTGATAGGTCGTGCATTGAGTGTGCCCGTACTATATTCGTCAATACCTGTTCCTCAGAATTAAAAATATCCTGCGGCTGTAAGTTTAATTTTTTTAAAAGGTTGGCATATTTTTTCTCTATAATTAAAAAAGAATTGCGCAATACAAGCATAGGAAACGGGACTTTAAATTTTTCAAAAAGCCCTTTCAATTGAAGCCAGTAAGCTACCTCGCCACCGCCACCTACAAAGGCAATATCCGGTAAAAGAATCTCCTGCATTAACCCTCGCAAAATAACATTAGGGCTAAAATGCTCGGGATGATGTTGTAATTCATCCAATAATTGCTCCTTTGTAAAAGAAAGAGCAGTTTGATTCACCGAAAATTTTTCTCCATTTTGTACAATCCTATTCCGGATGCCATCTGATAAATAAAATAAATTAATCTCGCGCGGTGTAGCCTGTACATTGTATGCTTTTGAAAGTTTGTGGGAAGTTTCAATTACTACTTCGGATGAAATATGAGAAAACAAATCCTGTTCAAAAACCGGAATCATTGGCTTTTTGAAAAACGGAGTATCCGGCAAAAATATTACAAGGCCAAAATCCTTAAATAATTGATGAACAAACAAAAAAGTTGAATGTTCGATAGTAAAATTTATTTGATAACACTCACGGATAAGCGCAATTATTTCACTTCCATATTTTTCTATTGCGAGCCTACCTTCCAAGGCATCAATTAACTGAATCAGTTCCTTATCTACTTTCATTCTCCCCACGGCGCCATGTTGCCCTGTTTTCCATTCATACCGCTTTTGATCTACCACTATATGATTCAGCTCTGCAAGATCCGCATCTTCGCTGCCCATGAAAAAAACAGGCACAAAATTATATTGCGGTAATTCTTGTTTCAGGTGTCTACACAATTTTACAGCATGCAGTATTTTATATACAAAATAAAGATGCCCTGTAAGAATATTAGGTTGGTGTGCAGTACAAATGGTGAATGTATTTATATCTTGCAGCAACGTGAGATTAGCAAATACTCTATCCCCACTATTGATACCTTCATACTGCTTTTGAAGCCCCTCTACCAACAATTTTCGATCTGTCGGGAATTTTTTTCTGGATTCAATGGCTTGTTGAATACCTTCAATAGAAACAGGGATTTTATAAAATTCCCTGAGAGTAGGCGAATCTGAAATATAGTCAAGTATTATCTTGGAGAATTTTCCAGTTTCTGAATAAGGAATACATTCTGATTGAAATGCTTTTTGCAACACCAACTTTTTTATGAGTAGCAAAGATAAATGTAATTACAGGTTTTTATTCCTGCGCGGTATATTATCGGTAGCTAATTGAATGAATCAATCACTTCGCCTTCAATATCATAATCGTAGGCTGCGGTAATCTTTACATTTACAAATTGTCCGGGCGATAATTTTTTATTAGAATGTACAATCACTTCATTATCTACTTCTACACTATCAAATTCGGTTCGTCCCAAATATTTTCCACTTTCCTTTTTATCAATAATCACTTTAAAAACTTTACCGATTTTCTCTTCATTCTTTAATAGCGAAATCTCTTGCTGCACCTCCATAATTTCTTGCGCCCTTTGTTCTTTAATTTCTGATGGCACATTATCCTCTAGATCGTGGGCTGTAGTATTCTCTTCATGTGAGTAGGTAAAAATTCCTACACGATCAAATTCCATTTTTTTCAAGAATGTTTTTAATTCTTCCACATCCTCTTCAGTCTCTCCCGGAAAGCCGGCTATAAGTGTAGTACGCAGGCAAATACCGGGTATTTTTTGTTGAATGGCAGCAATTGTTTCCTCCATTTCTTCCCTGGTAATCTGCCTTTTCATGGCTTTAAGCATTTTGTTGCTGGCATGCTGCAATGGCATATCCAGATAGTTGCAGATATTTTCATGAGCTTTCATAGCATCTATGATCTCCATCGGAAATTTTGAAGGATAGGCATAATGCAACCGTATCCACTCCAGCCCCTTTATAGCTGCTAACTGGTGCAGCAGTTCAGGTAGTGCACGCTTCTTGTATATATCCAGCCCATAATAAGTAAGCTCCTGTGCTATCAGCATTATTTCCTTTACACCTCTTGAAACCAGGAATGTAGCTTCTTCCACTAACGATTCTATTGATCTGCTGATATGTTTTCCCCTCATTAAGGGGATAGCGCAAAAGGCGCAAGTGCGGTTACATCCTTCGCTTATTTTCAGGTAAGCATAATGCCCTGGCGTGCTAAGGATTCTCTCCCCCACTAATTCTGCTCTGTAATCCACATCAAATTTGCGAAGCAAAAAAGGTAATTCCATTGTTCCAAAAAATGCATCTACTTCTGGAATTTCATCTTCAAGATTTTGCTTATAACGTTCACTTAGGCACCCCGTGACATAGACTTTATCAATTTGTCCGGCTTTCTTTAATGCTACCTGCTCTAATATGGTATTGATACTTTCTTCTTTTGCCAGGTCTATAAAACCACAGGTATTTACTACCACTATATTGTGATCCCTTTTGTTACTTTCATGAGCCACATCTATATTTCCAGCAGATAGTTGTCCGCTCAACACTTCACTATCTACCCTGTTTTTACTACATCCCAGTGTAATAATATTTACCTTATCTTTTTTAAGTTTAGTTTTCATTGATTATTTTCTCTTATGCAAATTTTATTATTTGCATTTTATTTCTCAAACAGACTATTGACGAATTCCTTCTTATCAAACACAAGCAAATCTGTTGCCTTCTCACCTACACCAATAAACTTTACAGGTATTTTAAATTGATCTGCTATTGCCAACACCACACCACCTTTGGCTGTTCCATCTAATTTAGTAATTGCCAAAGCCGTTACTTCTGTGGCAGCAGTAAATTGCTTCGCCTGCTCTACAGCATTTTGCCCCGTGCTGCCATCCAATACCAACAATACTTCATGCGGTGCAGAAGGCATTACTTTACTAATGGATCTTTTTATTTTATTTAATTCATCCATCAGGTGTATTTTATTATGCAATCTTCCCGCAGTATCTATTATCACTACATCTGCATTTTTTGCGAGCCCGCTTTGCACAGTATCAAAGGCTACAGCGCTGGGGTCGGCACCCATAGAATGCTTCACAATCGGCACATTGGTTCTTTCACTCCAAACGGTTAACTGCTCTACTGCTGCTGCCCTAAAAGTATCGGCAGCACCTAACAAGACAGATTTTCCGGCGAGTGAAAAATTATGAGACAATTTTCCGATGGTAGTCGTTTTGCCGGCTCCATTTACGCCTACTACTAATATTACATGCGGCTTGTGCCCTGCGGGTAATTCGTACCCTGTGTAGGAAGTATCCTGTGGTGCATCCACCAATATTTCTTGAATTTCTTCCTTTAAAATTCCATTTAGTTCTTCACTATTCAAATATTTATCCCGTGCCACTCTTGCCTCCAGCGCTTCAATTATTTTTACAGTAGTAGCAACACCCACATCTGCATCTACCAAGGCATTCTCCAGATCGTCCAGTACCTCTTCATCAACCGTACTTTTGCCTGCAATCACTTTGGTGATCTTTTCAAAAAAACCCTTTCTGGTCTTTTCCATTCCGGCATCTAACGATTCTTTCTGCTCCTTTTTGCCAAATAATTTATCAAAAATTCCCATGGTGGTTAAAATAATTATTTCATAAATGAAGAAAGCTATCCCCTCTTCAGGCAGGATAGCTTTTAAATAATTTGTATAGCCAAAATTAACTTGCTAAAAAATCCTTGATCTTGTCTTTATGAACAATAGACTCTTTAAAAGTATATGATCCTGATTTAGGATTACGAACTGAACGAACTACTTTAGTCCAGTTTTTTGCGTCTGCTGCTGCTTTCTGGTCTTTTGTTTTTATCGCTGTTTTTGCTGCTTTAGCCATAATATAAATTTGAAAATTTGAAAATCTGATCTTCTGAAAAATAAAAGGGCAACGTATCGTATCCCTTTATTTCAAAAAATCAACTTATTTAATTTCTTTATGAACAGTTACCTTCTTTAGAATGGGATTGAATTTCTTCAACTCCAAACGCTCAGGTGTATTCTTTTTATTTTTTTTAGTAATATAGCGGCTGGTTCCCGGAAGCCCTGAATTTTTATGCTCAGTACATTCTAAGATAACCTGTACCCTGTTTCCTTTCTTTGCCATGTCAATTAATTATAATTTGTTATATTTTAATTCCTTTAGACCTCATTTCCTTTACAGTTTCATACAGGCCATTCTTATTGATAGTACGAATACCTTCTGTAGAAAGCTTAAGAGTGATCCATTTATCTTCTTCAGCAAGGTAATACCTCTTTTTTTGCAAGTTAGGCAAAAACCTTCTTTTGGTTTTTATATTAGAATGCGAAACGGTATTTCCTGTAATAGGGCGCTTTCCGGTAAGCTGACATACTCTGGCCATAATGATCATTTTTTTTCGGACGGCAAAGGTAATAAAGAATTATATATGGGAAAAATAAAAATGCTAAAAAATGACACTTTCTCACTTGTTGAAGCAAATGAAGTAACAATTATTTCTACCACAAATGTAAAACATCCTCATATTTTACATAAATACCGTTACTTTATCCCCATAAAATTTAAAAATGAAATATACAATCTGGCCGCTGTGCCTTCTCTTTACCCTTATCTTTTTTTCCTGCAAATCAAAAGAACCTGAAAATAAGCAGGATGTATTCGCTAATAATATAGATACTACTATAAGGCCTGGTGATGATTTTTTCCAGTATGCCAATGGCAAATGGATCAAGGACAATCCTATTCCGTCAACTGAAAGTGGGTGGGGAATTGCTTACCTCGTTACCAATGAAAATCTACAACGACTTAAAAACATAAGTGAAGATGCAGCTAAGGAAAACGCAACTAAAGGCAGCACTACACAAAAAATTGGTGATTTTTGGGCAGCAGCTATGGATAGCGCCAATATTGAAAAACAAGGTTTAAAATATGCAGAACCCTACATTAGCCAAATAAATTCCATAACCGATAAAAATTCTTTTTTAAATGTGATGGCCAATCTTGAAAAAATCGGCGTTGGCGGAATTTTTTCTGATTATGTAGCTCAAGACGACAAGAACAGTTCTATGATGGCTTTTAGATTGGAACAGGGCGGATTAGGACTCCCTGAAAGAGAATATTATTTTAATACAGACTCCTCTACCACAAAAATCCGGGCAGGCTATCTTCAGCACATTGTAAACATGCTGAAACTTTCGGGCCAAGATGAAACGATTGCTACTGCATCTGCAAATAAAATACTTCAGACAGAGACCATATTAGCTAAGGCTTCGCGCAAACTGGCAGCCCTCAGAGACCCGTATGCAAATTATAATAAAATGGCAATTAGCGACTTGAACAAACTGACCACAACCATTGATTGGAAAAAATACCTTACAGATATTGGAGTTCACTCAGTAGATTCGATAATTGTTGGCCAACCAGAGTTTTTTAAATCCTTTGATGAAATTTTAGCACCTGCAAATTTTCAGGGTACCTCACTCAATAGCTGGAAAGATTATCTGCTTTATCGCCTGTTGAATAATTTTTCTGTTGCCTTACCGGATGCCTACGGGCAGGAAGTTTTTAACTTCACTAAACTTTTTACAGGAGCCAAAGAAAGGCAACCACGTTGGAAACGAAATATCAGGGCAGAGGAAAATTCAATGGGAGAACTTCTTGGGCAATTGTATGTGAAAAAGTATTTTGATAGTACAGCCAAAAAGAGATACAGTGACCTCGTAGAAAACATTCGGGATGCATACAAAGAAAGAATTAAGAATCTTAGCTGGATGAGCGATAGCACAAAACAAAAAGCACTCTTAAAATTAGCAAGCATCACTAAAAAAGTAGGCTATCCAGATAAATGGAAAGATTTTTCTGCAATGGACATCAGCAAGGAAAGCTACCTCCTTAACATGATCAATGCTCGAAAATGGTGGCATAATCATTCAATGGAAAAATTAGGAAAACCAGTAGATAAGCAGGATTGGGAAATGTATCCGCAAACTTACAATGCCTACTATAACCCTGCAAACAATGAAATCGTACTGCCCGCAGGAATATTTACAGTGCCGGGCTACAAGGATAGTGAATTAGACGATGCAGTAGTTTTTGGATATGCAGGCGCCTCTACTATCGGGCATGAAATCACGCATGGCTTTGACGATCAAGGAAGGCTGTATGACGATAAAGGCAATTTAAAAAACTGGTGGTCAAAATCAGACTCCGCCCAATTTGCCCAAAGAGCAGAAGTGATGGTAAAACAATTTAATAACTATGAACCATTGCCTGGTGTGCACATAAATGGAGCTGCAACCTTAGGCGAAAATATAGCCGACCTTGGCGGAATACTATTAGGTATAGATGCCTTTAAGAAAACAGCTGAATATAAAGAGAATAAAAAAATTGACGGACTCGATCCGATGCAAAGATTTTTCATGGGCTATGCCTTAGGCTGGCTTTATTCAGAAAGAAATGAAAGCCTCAAAAATCAATTAATGGTAGATGTACACTCACCTGCAAAATATCGTGTAAACGGGCCTTTCAGCGATGTGGATCAGTTTTATACTTCTTTTGGTGTAAAACAAGGCGATAAAATGTTTGTACCCGACAGCTTAAGAGTACACATTTGGTAACCTTTTCTTTTAAAAATTTATAAAAAATCCATCTGGATTATTTCTTAACTATATTTCTTACAGTATTATGCAAAAAATATCTTCACTGGTAAAATTTATTATTCTTTCTGCCTGTATTATTTCGTGCGGGCCTACTCATCGCCTCAATACTACCACTTACGAAAGCAAAAAGGTAGTAGAAGCAAAATATGGTGCGGTAGTATCTGCTCATGCGCTCGCCAGTGAGGTAGGATTACAAATTTTAAAAGATGGCGGCAATGCAGTAGATGCAGCCATAGCCACTCAACTGGCATTGGCAGTAGTATATCCTGCCGCAGGAAACATAGGTGGTGGCGGGTTTAGTGTAATTCATTTAAAGGATGGCAGGAATATTACGATTGATTATAGAGAAACTGCACCCGGAGCAGCTTTCAGAGATATGTATCTTGACAAAAATGGCAACCCATTGATGGATCTTTCTCAGAATGGGCATCTGGCAGCAGGTGTACCCGGTACTGTGGCAGGTATATTTGAGTGCATGAAATATGCAAGCCTTCCTTTTAAAAAATTAATTGACCCGGCTATAATGCTTGCAGATAAAGGTTTTGCTATTACTGCCAATGAAGCCGCCAGCCTCAATCATACTAAGGAAGATTTTATTAAAATGAATACTGTAGTGCCTGTATTTGTAAAAAGCACGCCGTGGGAAGCAGGCGATATTCTGATACAAAAAGATCTTGCCAAAACCTTGAGCCTGATAAAAGATCATGGGCAAAAAGGATTTTACGAAGGCGAGACAGCAGCATTAATAGCGGCAGAAATGAAGCGTGGGCATGGCATCATTAGCGAGGAAGACCTCAGGAAGTACGAAGCTAAAAACCGCACCCCGGTTGAGTTTGAATATCAGGGCTATCAAATAGTAACCATGCCCCTTTCAAGCAGCGGTGGGGTCATACTCCAGCAAATGTTGAAAATGAGCGCCATGAAAAACATTTCCAGTATGCAATTTGAAACTCCCGAATCTGTTCAATTAATGACCGAAATAGAAAGACGTGCGTATGCTGACAGAGCCAAATATTTAGGCGATCCAGATTTTTACAAAATACCTATAAAAACTTTGGTGAGTGAAGCGTACCTGCAAGGCAGGTTAAAAGACTACAAACCGGGTGTGGCAGGAAGCAGCGAGGTAACCAAAGAAGGAGTAATACATGAAAGCGATGAAACTACTCATTTTAGTGTGGCAGATAAATATGGGAACGCCGTATCAATAACTACCACGCTCAATGGGGGCTATGGAAGCCGCACGGTGGTAGCAGGTGCCGGATTTTTATTAAATAATGAAATGGATGATTTTAGTGTAAAGCCCGGGGTACCTAATATGTATGGGGCAGTAGGCCAGGAAGCCAATGCAGTACAACCAGGTAAACGAATGCTAAGCAGCATGACACCAACCATTGTATTAAAAGACAATAAACCATTCATCGTACTGGGTACGCCAGGCGGCACTACCATTACCACCAGTGTATATCAGACTATTGTAGATATGCTTGATTTTAAAATGAGCGCTATAGATGCAGTTAATAAACCCAAGTTTCACCATCAATGGCTTCCAGACCAATTAGACCTGGAAAAAGGTTTTGATCCGGAAGTAGCTAAATCATTAATAAAAATGGGCTATAAAATAAAATACCGTAGTTCTATCGGGCGTACAGAAGTAATACAGATAAACCCAGATGGCACCATGACGGCGGTAGCCGACCATCGGGGTGATGATTCAGCAGCAGGATATTAATTATTCCGGTTTATCTCCCGGGATCGTGGGTCGCATATCTTCATCAGCCTGCTTTTCATAGATCAATAATTTTACAGACCATTCGGGTAAATTATAATTTATGGCAATTTCTACTTTTAGTAATCTCAGCTCACGGTTCACAGATTGCAGTTCAAGAATAGAGGATGCAAATGACCTTGCTTCTTCAGGCTTATCATATTGCCCTGCCAGTTTCGAGATAGATTTATCATCCAGCACTACAGGCATTCCGGATAATTGCTGATAATATTTCTTGTAAACCTCTACTGCCTTATCAAAATCTTCAGAACGAAGAAGCGTAGCCTGCCAGCTACAGGTATTACCTGGCTTATATTGGGTAATGGAGCTTTCTATGGCGCCAGAAGGCAATATTTTACTGGAATAAATGGTGCTGCCATTTGATTGAGAAAGTGTGTCGCCTTTTACTCCATCGAAATGCTGAAAATAGGCATGAATTAATTGTTGTACCTGAGGCCTGATGGTGGTTATCGGTTTTGCCTTTGTTGATTGAGCAGAAGCACAATTTATGAATACAAATAAAAATAGCAGGCTGCTAAGGAAAGATTTTTTCATAGAAGTTAGTTTAGAATAGGATAGTTTTCGACACGATGATACACCAATTTTTTATCATTTAAAAAAAATCATTAGAATTTGGATTGTTTCAAACAGCCATGATACCAAAAGGAGTTTTTAATTATGTCCTCATTAAATTTATCCTTTCATTGCACTAACTTTAAAGGCATTGAATCGAAGGAGGGCACCGGCAGTGCAACCGCAATCGAAAAATAATATGAAATATATGCAAGGCATTAACCGAAAATTTTAGCAGCCTACAAATCTATCCGGAATCTCTTATTTTACTTTTAACTACTCATGAATTTGCCCATAGGCCTTGTTTATTTACTTTTGCACCTAATTTAATTTTTCCTGAAAAAACTTTTGAAAATATTATTGAGGGCCTTGTTGGGGTTGATGGTACTCATATTGTTGCTTTGGGTGCTGCTCCAAACCAGCTTTTTTCAAAATTTTATCATACAAAAAGTAACTGCGCGCCTGTCAAAGAATCTTCAAACTACCGTTTCAATAAAACATGTAGATTTCGATTTGTTTGACAAAATGGTACTGGAAGGCGCCCTTGTACTGGATAAAAACCAAGATACCCTGCTCTATGCAGGCAAGATGCGGGTAAGTATTACAGATTGGTTTTTCTTTAAAAAAAATATAGTACTTAGATATATTTCGCTACAGGATGCAGTAATAAATATGAAGCGAGATACGCCAAAATGGAATTATCAATTTCTGGTGGACTATTTCAGCAGCCCATCTCAAAAAACAGATACTTCTAAAAGTGCTATAAACCTTGATCTGAAAACAATTAACTTAAAAAATATCACCTTAAGACAGAAAGATGAATGGACAGGCGAAAACAAAGTCATTTCAGTAGGGGCATTTCACCTGGAGGCCTCAGTATTTGATCTGAAAAATAATTTGATAAAAGTGGCTTTGATACAATTGGAAGACCCAACATTTTCTCAATACGATTTTACCGGAAAAAAACCTGCCGATACCACACAAATACTCAATTCAACTTTACAACCCGGCGAACTTCAATGGAACAGTGATGGATGGAAAATATTTGCAGATCGGATTGAAATTAAAAATGGGCTGGTGGCTATAGAACGAGAAGGTGGCGAAGGCTCTGTGCCTGGCTTGTTTGATGAGAACAACATTATACTTTCTAAAATAAACGGGACATTAAAGAATTTTTCATTTCTAAAAGATACAATTCAAGCGGCGCTGAACCTAACAACCAAAGATCGGGGTGGTTTTGAAATAAAGAACCTGAGTACCAATTATAAACTCACTCCCGAACTCATGGAATTTAAAAATCTAGATTTGATAACACCCAAAAGCAGGCTCAGAGATTATTTTTCTATGCGATACCATTCCTTTAACGACGACATGAACAATTTCATACATGCTGTACAGTTAGAAGGTAATTTTAAAAACAGTACCCTTAATAGCGATGAGCTGGCCTACTTTGCGCCAGAGGCTAAATCTTGGAAGGTAAATTTTTCGCTGGAAGGAGTAGCAAAGGGGAAAATAGATAACCTTACTTCAAAAAATATGATCATTAAGGCTGGTGATCAAAATTTTCTTGATGGTGATATTAGTTTGAGAGGCCTGCCAGATATTGAACAAACCTTTATAGATCTAAGAGCAAGAAAATTACAAACATCCTATAGTGAGTTAGCCAGGCTTATTCCAGACTTACGCACTATAACCAATCCAAATCTATCTTCCTTTGGCAACTTATTGTTTACAGGTAGCTATACAGGGTATGTGCGCGATTTTGTGGCGTTTGGAACACTCAATACAGACATCGGTACACTTAACACAGATGTACACCTCAAGGTACCGGCAAAAGGGCCTGCTCAATACCAGGGACATGTAGCAACACAAGATTTTCAATTAGGAAGGTTTATACAAAACTCTCAGGTTGGTAATATATCTTTTGATGGAAAGATCAATGGAAGTGGATTTGCTGAGAAGGAGCTTGCCATTATGGTAGATGGCACTATCAGCAAGGTTAATTTCAATAATTACAATTATGCCAACATTATTGCTCA
>JAFDXH010000155.1 GCA_018268075.1 Bacteroidota bacterium
ATATTTGCCATTGCTTTGCAACATTTTCTGCAGTTTCACCCATAGTAAACGGATAATATTTCTTAGCTAATTCAGGATTGGAAAAACGCCAACCGATGGTGGTATCAAACATTTCAGTTTTTCTGCTGAAAGCCCCGTCAGCTTTACTAATCACATAGGGCGCTCGTGACATACTTTCTACACCTCCTGCCAAAAAAATTGCGCCATCACCGCACATGATTGCCCGGGAAGCATCCATCACCGCTTGCAGGCCGCTGGCACAAAGCCTATTTACTGTATTTCCTGCTACACTTTCCGGCAACCCTGCCAGTAAAGCCGCCATCCGTGCTACATTGCGATTGTCTTCGCCCGCCTGATTTGCATCACCTGCTATTACATCCTCTATTTCACTCAATTCTATATTCGTATTTCTTTTAAGAATTGCCGCTATCGTTTTAGCAAGCATATCATCCGGGCGAATGCTGCTCAGTGAGCCCCCGTATCGCCCTACAGGCGTACGCATGGCCTCTATTACATATACTTTTTGCATTTTTATTTTATTAAAAAGGCAAGATAGGGCGATTTTTTGTTTCTCCCTTTCACAGATTTTAATGAAAGCTGCTGAATGCTTTCAGCATATTTTCAACTTCCAATTACCCCCAAAGCAAAAACCATCCTACATTACTCTTTAATTACTGAAAGGGTTTAATTTATCTTTGCAAAAATGAATAAGAAAAATATACGCCATTTATCATTTGACGAACTCAATGAATGGATATTAAAGGCCGGTGAAAAAAAATTTCGCTCAAAACAAATCTGGGAATGGATTTGGAAAATGCATGCAACATCTTTTGAAGCAATGAGCAACCTGTCTAAAGAGTTGCGGGAAAAACTGGAAGCGGCCTTCCTATTGCCAGCTATTACTACCAATCTCTCGCAGCATAGCGAAGATGGCACAGTCAAAAAACGCTTTAAAACCTTTGATGGCCATTACATGGAAGGTGTATTGATACCGGTAGAAAACCGGCAAACAGCCTGCGTTTCATCTCAGATCGGGTGCAGTCTTAGTTGTAAATTTTGTGCCACCGGATATATGGAAAGAAAAAGAAATCTTACCTATGATGAAATATATGATGAAGTAGCACTATTAAATGAAGAGGCTGAAAATAAATACGGGAAAAAACTCAGCAACATTGTTTTTATGGGCATGGGCGAACCACTGCTCAACTATAAGAATGTATTGAAGGCCATAGAACGCATCACCGCACACGATGGCTTGGGCATGAGTGCCAGAAGGATTACTGTTTCTACTGCTGGCGTAGCAAAAATGATTCGCCAATTGGGCGATGATGGCGTAAAATTCAATCTGGCACTGTCTCTGCATGCAGCCAACGACAAGAAAAGGAATGAGATCATGCCCATAAATGAAACCAACAGCATTAAGGCTCTCATAGAAGCACTCAATTATTTTCATTCAAAAACAAAAAACGACATCACTTTTGAATACATTCTGTTCAAGGGTGAAAACGATTCTCTCCAGGATGCAGATGATCTTGTAAAAATATATAAGCAAGTACCGGTACACCTCATCAATATTATAGAATACAACCCCATCTCTAATGCTACTTTTATAAAACCAGACAGAGATGCCACTCAAAAGTTTATGGACTACCTTGCCGCACACCGTGTGAATGTAAGGCTGCGTATAAGCCGAGGGCAAGATATTGACGCTGCCTGTGGCCAGCTTGCAAACAAAGAAAATCAGGTTTAGGGGCGGGCATCATTTATACTCCACTCAGCTTGGGTACGGGCTATCGCTGCTATCTTTTTTGCCATCCCCTCATGTCAAAAAGAAAAAAAGGATATACGCTCTATCCCGCCGCCCATCAGCGTTACAGGTATAATATCAATCTGGTATTGAAAATTGGGTAAATGTGTAGGGTTTATTACTAACCTGAATTATAAATTAACTTACATCTGTACAACCGGTATTATTTTAATTGCTTAACAGATAATATTCGAATACACAAAATAACCATCACCACAAAAGCAGGAATACATACCCATAGCACACCAATAGCACCTACCTGCTGTACCAGCCATCCTGTAAAATAATTAAGTAAAATATTTCCTGAAAGAGAAATACCCAAAACAATACTAAAAGCCGTAGCAGAAAGCACTGGAAAGCGAAAACCCACTACAGAAAACATAAGAGGAAATCCACCACCAAGGCCATAACCCAGCAAAAAAACTGCAGGAAATAATACAAACCTATTAGAGGTAGTAGCCAACAAAGTAAAAGCAATAGCACTACACAAAAAAGAAATCTGCCATACACGCCGGCTATTCCAACTTTTAAAAAGGGTACCTAATAAAAATCGGGCAGAGGTCATGCCTGCCACAAAAACAACTAATGCATATAGGGAAAGCTGATAAGGAAAACCTGCGTGTGTATTCAAAAAAGTGGGTAACCAGTTATTGATGAGCGCCTCTACAGACCCCTGAAATAAAAGAAAAACCGCTACAATAATTAATATCTTTTCATGAAGCAATTTCTTAATTGCACCGATGGATATCTCAGCAGTATTATGGTGCGGAAAAGCAATAAATAAAAACAAAAGCCCTAATGCGAAAACCAGAAAGCCTAAAACAGCTACAATTTTTTCAAACGGAAATTG
The DNA here is from genome assembly GCA_018268075.1 of Bacteroidota bacterium. Taxonomy (GTDB): domain Bacteria; phylum Bacteroidota; class Bacteroidia; order Chitinophagales; family Chitinophagaceae; genus Ginsengibacter. Next base: position 2,658 of record JAFDXH010000155.1, read on the forward strand.
CTGAGCTGATGCCAAAATAAAAGGGATACTTAATGCCCCAAGGCCAAAAAATACTCCCAGTAAATTCAGGTGGGATGCTCTATGCTCATCATATATTTCTGAAACCAATGCACTACCTGCTCCATTAATCGCTCCTCCGCCACTACCAAAAATAAAAATACCTGTAAACAAAAATAATATTGAAGGCGAATAGGCAATCGCTTCAAAGCCAACAAAGATGGAAATACAACTAACAGCCAATACAATGCGATACCCAAACTTATCGCACAGTGGGCCAAATAAAAATGATCCGACCAAGATACCAAGAGGCAAAATGGCAAATAACAATCCGAGTTCTCTATCTGACAAAGAATACTTCTGAGCTAAAGGTTTGCTTACAGAGCCCAGCAAGGTTACAGCCATTCCAAAAAATAAAAGGCCTGCACACGCAGCAGCAAAAATTATATTTCTATTTTTTATTTCCGGTATATTTTTCACCATTCAAAAAAATACTTTTTAGTGTAAGATCATTATTTAATAATAAAAAATTGGCTTCACTCCCTTTATTAAGATTGCCAATATGGGTATTGCCAATCACTTTTGATGGAATAGTAGTGGCCATAGCGATAGCCTCCTCTACCGGGATAGAAGTATTTTCCACACAGTTTTTAATTGCTGCAATCATAGTAAGCGCACTTCCTGATAAAGTACCATCTGGTAAAGAGAAATAATTTTTCTGCTTTACATGCTGATAAGGCCCCGTATTACAGGATTCTACTGCATCTGTAATCAGAAATAGGCGATCCTTCATTAGCCGGTAAGCCAGCTCCACTGTAGGAAAATCCACATGGATGCCATCGCAGATAATACTGGCATATACCTGATCATTCAGGAAGGTAGCCCCGGGAAGCCCGGTATCACGGTGATGTATAGACGACATTGCATTAAAAAGATGCGTAACCGTAGTGATGCCCTTTTCAAAACCCTCATTAGCCTGAGCATAGGTGGCGCTGCTATGTCCGGCAGAAAGCACTATCTCGTATTCGGTCAAAATCTTCAATATTGCATCACTGCATACCTCTGGTGCAAGGGTCATCATCTTTACTACGCCATCCGCCTTATCTAACATTTTTTTTAATTGATCTTCGTTTCCTTTTTGGATAAATTCCATCAGATGAGCGCCTCGCTTTGCAGGATTAATGTATGGCCCTTCTAAATGAAGCCCTAATACTGCCGGATTGGTATTGCGCTTCATCACTTCTATTGCCTGGTCATAAACAGCAAAAGAATTAGTAGCCAGGGTAATCATAAAAGAGGTAGTTCCGGTTTCAATCAGGCTTTCAGCTATTGATTGAAGCGCTTCATTAGAAGGAGTGGCAGAAAATAAATATCCTCCACCGCCATATACCTGTAAGTCAATAAAACCTGGCACTATTCTGCTGCCTTCAGCATCAATTAAAATGCTATCAGAAGCTAAATTTTCTTCACCGGAAAATTCTGTAATAATTCCATTTTCAAACAACAAATTTTTCCCTGTAATCCAATTTCCTTCAAAATAAAATTTTGCATTCTTTAAAACACTCACCATCTTATGTTAATTTAGATTTTTTGATTTTAATTTTCATCACTTTTGAGCCCCCGAAGCACTAAAAAAAAATCAAGGTACAAAGACTTTGAATACCAAATAAACTTTACACATTGACGCGCATAGGACTTTTATCAGACACCCATAATTATCTGGATTCTTCCATAGAACGTTATCTTGCAGAGTGTGATGAAATATGGCATGCTGGCGATTTTGGAACGATAGCAATAGCAGAAAGATTATCTTTAATTAAGCCCGTAAAGGGTGTGTATGGAAACATAGATGGCTACGATGTTAGCAGCCAATATCCTGAGCAGGCTGTCTTTATGTGCGAGGAGGTAAAAGTAATGATGCGTCACATCGGTGGGTACCCACCAAAATATAATGCTGAAACTAAAAAAGAATTATTAATCCATCGCCCGCTGCTATTCATCAGCGGCCATTCACATATTTTAAAGATTATGTACGACGAAAAACTTCATTGCCTGCACATGAACCCAGGTGCGGCTGGAAAGCATGGCTGGCACAAGGTTCGAACACTTATCAGATTTTCAATTGATGGGAATAATATAAAAGATTGTGAGGTCATCGAATTAAATCCGGCATAAAAAAACCCCCGCAACATTTGCGAGGGCAATTTTTTTTTCGGGATCATCCTCTTCTATTTCCAAATAATCGCAGAAGGAAAAGAAAGATATTAAGAAAATCAAGGTATAATGTAAGAGCGCCCAATACCGACATCTTCTTGACATCTGTAGTAGCTACTTCCCCATTGTACTCAATCCCTTCGCCAATACGTTTTAATTTTTGAACATCATAGGCGGTAAGAGCTGTAAACACCATTACGCCCACAATGCTGATGATATAATCCAATTGACTACTATGCAGAAAATAATTAATCACCATAGCCACTACAACGCCAATCACCCCCATCATGAGAATGCGGCCAAACTTTGTAAGATCCTGATCAGTGGTGTAGCCCATAAAGGCCATGATACCAAACATTGCCGAGGCAGAAAGAAAACAACCCAATACTGAGCCCGGAGTAAATGCAAGTAAGATAAAACTGAAACTGATACCATTAATCAAGGCATAAGCCATGAAGAGTGCCATAAGTGCAGTAGCAGAAAGCCTTTGAAAACCAAAAGACATTATCAGCACAAAGCCAAGTGGTGCAAACAAAACGATTTTTCCCAGACCGGTAAGCCCTGTAGGCGATACTAAATAAGTCATCAATTGGTCATTGATAGAAAACTGCCACGCAAAAAGTGCCGATACCCCGAGGGCAATAAACATTAACAGGAACACATTTGCAATGAAAGAACGGGTACCAGTCTTCTCCCCTATCGGCACATAACTGATATCAGTAATTTGATTATTTTGATTGTTGAAATTCATTTCTTTACTTTTTTTTTGTAAATATATTAAGGAAATACTTGAGAAAATGTGAAAATATGAAAATCAGGAAATGAAATATTTTCCTAATGTGATTTGTACTTACTTTCAGAACTGATATTTCGGTATAATCCACGATACACATTCTAAAAATTAAGCTGTTAACCCTGTTATTTTACCTCAAACCACACCTTTTTCTCATCATTCCAGTCACCATTATAATTGATTGTTAACTCCTCGTCTTTGCCAATTTCTCTGATGGCTTTAATCTGAATTAGTTCTTCATCAAAATCCATATAATATTCGCAATTACTTTTATAGCTATGATTATACATGGGCGCCCAACCGAGTGCCATACAGCATCTCATGGGCTCGCTATTGCGTTGTCCCCATTCAAAAATATAATCGTGCAAAAGCGTTTTATCAATATTGGCTCTATCAGAAGGCTGCATCACTATCACCGGTGATTCTTCCAGCAGAGTGCCCGGCCTTATTGCTTCAGAAGTAAACACACCCCGGCCCTTTCCGGGTATTTTTTTTAAATAAAGAAATGATCTGATCATATAATCTGTTGATGGATTGTAAAATAAATTAATTTGCAGGAATTTATCTGTAAGAATTTATTGATATGGCTGAAGAAGAAATAAGCGTTCAGGAGCTTTATGAAGAAATAAAGGAAAAAAATGATCACGATATACTTGCTGAATTTTTAAACAATCAGAATATCAGTGATGTGGCAGACCTCATTTATGAAAATGAAGAAGAAGAGATACCCATACTTACACAGCTTTCAATTCATCGAGCTACCAGCCTCTTTAAAATTCTTGACCATCCTACGCAAAAAAGAATTATAAAAAACTTACCTCCTAATAAGAGTGCAGAGTTGTTGAATGCAATGGAGCCAGATGATCGCACCTCCTTTCTGGAAGACCTGCCCAATGAAGTAGTGCGGGAATTAATAAAAACCTTGGATCCCGAAGAGAGAAAAATTACCCTCTCTCTCTTAGGATATCCTGAAAATAGTGTGGGCAGGCTAATGACGCCAGACTATGTTTATGTTTATGAATATAATACCGTAGAAGAAGTATTAAATATTATAAAGGGAGTTGGGAAAAATACAGAAAGTATTGATGTAATATATGTAATCAACCGCCATGGCGAGCTGTTAGATGATTTAAGGTTGAGAGAATTTATACTGGCTCCCCCAGAGCGGAGAGTGAGTGAAATGATGGATGGGCGATTTATAGAATTGAATGTACATGAAGATCAGGAAACTGCCAACGAGGTTTTTAAAATGAATAATCGTGTGGCCTTACCCGTTGTGGACGACTATAATGTGCTGCTGGGAATAGTAACGATTGATGATGTACTATGGGTAACGAATGAAGAGTTTAGCGAAGACATTCAAAAAATAGGTGGTGCTGAAGCCCTTGATACACCTTATCTGGAAACTCCACTTTTCACTCTAATAAAGAAAAGAGTAGGATGGTTGGTTATTTTATTTTTGGGCGAAATGCTTACTGCCACTGCAATGGCTCTTTACAATGAAGAGATGGCCAAAGTGCTAATCCTTACCAATTTTATTCCACTCATCATCAGCACAGGAGGTAATAGCGGCACACAGGCTTCTACATTAATTATTCAGGCCATGGCGCTCGGCGATGTATCTATAGCAGACTGGTGGCGCGTAATGAAAAGAGAAATCTTATCCGGGCTTATGTTAGGCGTCATTCTTGGTATCATCGGTTTTTTAAGAATTACCGCATGGAGTATGTTGATGCATCATGGCATGATGGAAGATATTTACGGCCCTTATTGGTTACTGATAGGCTTTACTGTTGCACTTTCCATCATCGGCGTAGTATTATGGAGTTCGCTCATGGGTAGTATGTTGCCATTATTATTAAAAAAATTAGGTGCCGACCCTGCCTCTTCATCTGCCCCTTTTGTAGCTACATTAGTAGATGTAACGGGGCTTATTATATTTTTCAACGTTGCACTTTTAGTATTAAAAGGCACACTTCTTTAATAAAATGAATTCAGCCATTACTGTTTTCAGATAAAAAAAATTGGGTAAGATCATAAGAGATGAAGGCAACAATAGATACCAGTAATAAAAAAAAGGCTAACATAATAGAAGTACTGAAACCTTACAAAGGGATGATATCAGCCTTGTTGGTATTAGCCATTCTCAGCAATGCGCTCAATCTGCTTATACCTAAAATCATTCAGTTTGGTATAGACGATTATGCCAAGGGAACTTTTAATATGGGCAATATTATCAAGTGGTTTGCTCTGGTTGCCGGCAGTATTTTTCTCCTTACTTATTTTCAAAGCATTCTGCAAACTTATGTATCAGAAAAAGTAGCAAGGAATCTGAGAGAACAACTTGCTGGCAAAATATCCATGCAGGATTTTCAATACATTCAAAAAACCACATCGGCCAAACTGCTTACTAACCTTACGTCTGATGTGGATGCCATTAAAATGTTTGTATCACAGGCTATCGTCTCTATTGTATCATCTATTGTACTCATCATAGGTGCAAGCATTTTACTGTTAAATATTAATTGGTTTTTGGGATTGATTGTGCTGCTGATTATCCCCATTATCGCAGTTACATTTTTTATTATTTTCAAAAAAGTAAAAACGTTATTCAGAAAAACGCAAGAGGTAATAGACTGGTTGAATAAGGTAATCAATGAAAGCATTCTCGGTGCTACATTAATACGAGTGCTCAATGCACAGTATGCAGAACAAAATAAATTTATAGATGCCAATACTGAGGCAAAAAATTTAGGGCTTTCCATTCTTCGCCTCTTTGCTACCTTGATTCCCATCATTGTACTAACCTCTAATCTGGCCCGTCTTGCAGTGTTGGCTATGGGTGGCCATTTTGTAATTAACAGCTCCATGACACTGGGAGAATTTGCGGCATTCAACAGCTACATTGCAATTCTTATTTTTCCAATCATCATGATCGGATTTATGAGCAATGTAATAGCCCGAGCATCAGCATCTTACCAAAGAATTCATGAAACCCTTACAGCACCCGACCTTATCGAAAATGGCACCATCAAATCACCCTTGCTGGGGGATATTGAATTAAAAAACTTGAATGTTTCTTATGGCGAAAATCCGGCATTGAAAAATATCTCTTTTGATATAAAAGCTGGAACACGCAATGCTATTATAGGCCCAACTGCCGCGGGCAAAACACAATTATTATACCTTCTTACCACCCTTATTCAGCCCAATAGTGGAGAAATTTTATTCGATGGCGTAGATATTAATCAATATGATAAGGGATCATTGCTAAGCCAGATAGGATTTGTATTTCAGGATAGTATTATTTTCAATACTACGCTTCGGGAAAATATTGCATTTAATGCTGAGGTAACAGAAATGGATCTTCAGAAGGCGGTAGCTACCGCAGAGTTGAATGATTTTATTAAGACACTTCCCGATGGCTTAGATACGCTGGTATCAGAGCGCGGCACCAGCCTTTCGGGAGGGCAAAAGCAACGCATCATGCTGGCGCGTGCACTCGCTATTAATCCTACAATTTTATTGCTGGACGACTTTACAGCTCGCGTGGATACCCTCACCGAACAAAATATTTCTAAAAACCTGGAATCTAATTACCCGGACATCACTTTGATTTCAGTAACACAAAAAATAGAACCTGTAAAAGATTACGACCAGATAATCGTGTTGATGGAAGGTGAATTAATTGCAAAAGGAAAAAATGATTTCCTAATGAATCATTCCCCTGAATATGTTCAGATTTATCAATCACAAAAGAGTACAACAGACCTAGAAAGTTGACCCAATATATGAGCGAAAAAAAATATGCAGTATAACCTAAATATTGAACAAAAAACTTCGACAAAAAAAGCATTGCAGAAAATGTTTCGCTTTATGGCTGATGAAAAGCGCAACCTGATAATTGCCTTTTTGGTAATGGCATTGAACTCAGCCATAGCCATGCTCACCCCCTATCTTATTGGCTACACAATAGATCATTACATACAGACTAAGATGTATAATGGGCTGCTTACATTTACCGGAATACTACTAAGTCTCTATTTAATTTCTGCAGCTACCGATTACCTACAAACGAAGATCATGGGCAGCATTGGCCAACGAATGCTTTATACCCTTCGGGATGCAGTATTTAATAAAATCCAAACATTGCCAGTTGCATTTTTTAATCAAAACAAAGCAGGCGACCTGATATCACGCATCAATAATGATACAGATAAAGTAAACCAGTTTTTTTCACAATCACTACTTCAATTTGTGGATAGCATTTTCATGATGTTGGGTGCTGCTATATTTTTAATTTCGATCAATCCGGAGTTGGGTGGCGCAGGTTTATTGCCTGCAGTTTTTATTTTATTTTTTGTAAAAATAATATCGCCGGTAGTGAAAAAGAAAAATGCCGCAACTTTAAAAAGTACCGGTGGCCTCAGTGCCGAAATACAGGAAGGGCTTGGAAATTTTAAAACAATTGTGGTTTTTAACAGAAGAGATTTTTTCAGGAAAAAATTTAATGCAGTAAATATAGTTAATTACAAAGCAGCTATAGGGGCAGGCTTGGTTAATAATGTTTTTGTGCCCGTGTTTACCCTATTTTCTAATCTTGCTCAATTAATTGTATTGGCATTCGGGATCTACTTAATTTCAAAAGGCGATTTCACCATCGGGCTTCTTATAAGTTTTATCGCTTATGTTCAATATTTTTATCAACCACTTAGGCAACTCGCAGCTTTGTGGTCGGGATTTCAGACAGCAATGGCAGCATGGGATCGCATATCAATCATCCTGGATATAAAACCAGACTTGGCATTTGAAAATCTGCCTGCATCAGATGAAATCAAAGACGCACCTTTGCTGTTATTTGACAAGGTATCCTTTCATTATGAGGGCGGAAAAGATGTACTGCATCACATCAATTTCAAACTGGAAGAAGGAAAAACTTTTGCATTTGTAGGCCCAACAGGCGGCGGCAAAACTACCACTGCATCACTGATGGCAAGACTCTACGACCCTACCCAAGGAAAAATTTACTTACATGGGAAAGACCTCTCAGCATTTTCCCAAAAAGAAATAAGCAGTCAAATAGGTTTTATTCTGCAAGAGCCATTTTTATTTAATGGCACCATAAAAGATAATATACTTTATGGTAATGATTTGTATAAAAACGCTGACCCGAGCGCGCTTACGGAAGCCTTATTACAAATGGACTTGCTGAGGCTCATTGATAAATTTGAAGAAGGGTTGAATACCAAAATCTCTTCAGGTGGCGATTCTATGAGTCTTGGTGAAAAACAAATTATCGCATTTATCAGGGCAGTATTAAGAAAGCCTTCATTATTAATATTAGATGAAGCAACAGCTAATATAGATACCATTACCGAAAAAATACTGGAAGAAATTTTAGACAAACTTCCGATAAAAACCACCAAGGTGATTATAGCCCATCGTTTGAATACTATTCAAAATGCAGATGAAATCTTTTTTGTAAATGCAGGCCAAGTAACTGCAGCAGGCAATTTTGAAAATGCCCTGCACCTGTTGTTGGAAGATAAAAGAAACAGTTAAAAAAGTTGGCCATACGTTGGCCTGAGAGTTAGTTCAATATACCTTCATTTCAATAACCGATAGGGCACACTGGTACTTATGGCAGATTATACTAACAAAAAAGTTTGTTTGGAGTAAATAATTTTTAAATTCCGTATTACAGTAAATTTGTTTCCAATAAAGTTTTAATCAACTCATTTATAAAAAGAAAGACAAAATAATATGTGTGGAATAGTAGGATATATCGGACCAAGAGAGGCGTACCCCATCATCATTACAGGATTGAAAAGGCAGGAATACCGTGGCTATGACAGCACAGGTGTGGCCTTAATTAACAATGAAGGCTTACAAGTTTACAAAAAAAAGGGGAAAGTGTCCGAACTTGAAAATGCGCTTCTGGGAAAACCCTTGTCAGCACACATTGGTATTGGCCATACACGCTGGGCTACTCATGGCGAGCCAAGTGACGTAAATGCGCATCCACATGAAAGTAACAGTGGTAAATTAGCCATCATTCATAATGGCATCATAGAAAACTATGCTTTAATAAAACAAGATCTACAAAAGAAAGGATACACCTTCAAAAGTGAAACCGACACAGAAGTTCTGGTAAATTTTATTGAAGATATTCAAAAAAATACTCAATGCCCACTTGAAGAGGCCGTACGAATGGCGATGAAAAGAGTAGCTGGGGCTTATGTTATACTGCTTTTAGATGTGGATCATCCCGACACGATTATTGCTGCACGTAAAGGAAGCCCGCTGGTAATTGGGATCGGCAAAGGCGAACACTTTTTAGGCTCAGATGCTACTCCAATGCTTGAATATACTAAGGAAGTAGTGTATGTGAATGATTATGAAATTGCAATAATCAAAGCAGATGAATTAGTGCTGAAAAATCTTGGTAATGAAAAACAAACCCCATATATCATAAGCCTCGATATGGAATTAGCAGCTATTGAAAAAGGTGGATTTGATCATTTTATGCTTAAAGAAATCAATGAGCAACCAAGTACCATTTATGATTGCCTTCGCGGAAGATTAGATGCCAAAGCAGGCACCATTACAATGAAAGGAATTGAAGATAATATACATGCGCTTACATCTGCAAAACGGATTATCATTATTGCCTGTGGCACAAGCTGGCACGCCGGCCTTGAGGCAGAGTATATAATTGAAGAACTGTGCCGCATTCCGGTAGAAGTAGAATATGCTTCAGAATTCAGGTATCGCAATCCGGTAATCAATAAAGATGATGTAATCATTGCAATATCGCAGAGTGGCGAAACTGCCGATACCATTGTAGCCATTGAAAAAGCAAAAGAGCATGGAGCATTTATATTTGGAATTGTAAATGTGGTAGGCTCATCTATTTCAAGAATATCCAATGCAGGTGCATATACCCACGCCGGACCTGAGATTGGGGTAGCTTCTACAAAAGCATTTACTGCTCAGTTAGCGGTATTGATGATGATCGCTTTAAAAATCGGGAAAGAAAAAGGCACACTGGAATTGAAACGATACATGGAATTACTAAATGAGCTGGAAAATATTCCGGAAAAAGTACAATCCATCTTACGCAATGCAGATGCATTGAAGCCAATTGCTTCCAAGTACAAAAACGCTATCAATGCCTTATATCTTGGTCGTGGGTACAATTTTCCAATAGCGCTGGAAGGCGCTTTAAAGCTGAAAGAAATTTCATATATACATGCAGAGGGCTACCCGGCAGCAGAGATGAAGCATGGACCAATAGCCTTAGTAGATAACCAACTTCCAGTAATATTTGTAGCTACCCATGATGAATATCATTCAAAAATTGTAAGTAATATTCAGGAAATAAAAGCGCGAAAAGGAAAAGTAATTGCCATCATTACAGAAGGCGACGCAATCATTCCTTCTATGGCTGATGATGTATTTTTTGTACCACCTGCCAATGAACTGGTAGCGCCACTTTTAAGTGTAGTACCATTACAATTGCTTTCGTATTATATAGGTGTAGATAAAGGCTGTGATGTAGATAAGCCAAGAAACCTGGCAAAATCGGTAACGGTAGAATAAAGAGCCGCACTTCTATGAGCACAATAGCTTAAATTGCTTAAAAAAAATGAAATTCATCTTTCTATGCATCTGTATCGTGTTGTGTACCGATTCATTCGCACAGGTGGATACAGCGTTTATTCTAAAAATAAAATCACTCGACACCTTAAACTCACTTCGCTTTGATACTACCTCTGTACCAGATGATCTGCTTACCCAAAAAATAAAAATATTACGAAAGGAAAAAAACGGAATTGATCTGGAAACTTTGATCTTTATAAAACTCGCTGAACAAAAACAAAAAGATACGATCCATGATGCAGCCTTTTATCAAAAACTAAATAAAGAAATTAAGAGCGGAAACACAGGCAGGTTAATTGAAAATTGTGTACTTAATTTATACAGAAAAACATTTTCTCTTTCAGAAATAAATGACCTGATCGCTTTTTATAAAACTTCGGCTGGAAAAAAAATGAACAAAGAGTTTATCATGATGGTGCTACAAGCAGCCAAAGATGCAGAAATACTTGTACACCATGCTATAGAAAATAATCAGCATTAAAACAGCATTTTCAAATCTGAAAATTGGATAAATGAATATTATTACAAAACATCCATTAAAAAATTTAGGCTATAATTTTATTTCGAAGGAATATATTCCAAAGAATAAGGATGAATATTATTTAAGGAACCTTCAAAATAAGAGAACAGACTACCGCCCCCTTACTCAAAAAGAAATAGCGCGACTTAAAGAAAATATGAATAGCGCTGATGATTGGTCAATGATCAAGGTAGCGCCTCCCTTTAACCCTGACTTGGTAAAAAATAATCACTTCTATGGTCTTGTAAGAATCGGGAAATTAGAAGAACTGTATTTAGAATTTCACAACCTGCGCATGCCAGTTGGCATTTACAATAGTACCATCATTAGTAGCGATCTCGGAGACAATGTATGTATTGATCATGCTAACTACCTGAGCCATTATATTTTAGGAAATGAAGTGATGATTAGCAATATCAATGAAATGGCAACTACAAGCATTGCCAAATTTGGAAATGGAGTTTTAAGAAAAAATGAAAATGAAGAAGTGCGTGTATGGATGGAAGTAAGAAATGAAAATGGTGGCAGGTCTATTCTACCGTTTGATAAAATGCTGGCAGGCGATGCTTGGCTATGGAGCACCTACCGTGCAGATCAGGCTCTTATGAATAAATGTAAAGAATTTACCGAAAAGGAATCTGATGGGCTTAGGGGCCACTATGGCACTGTAGGTGATCGCTGTGTTATCAAGGATTGCAGCATCATTAAAGATGCCATTATAGGAACAGACGCATACCTAAAAGGCGCCAATAAATTAAAAAATTTAACAATCAACAGTGATGAGGAGCGCACTTCGCAAATAGGCGAAGGATGCGAATTAGTAAATGGTATAATTGGGTACGGTTGCAGAATTTTTTATGGTGTAAAAGCAGTGAGATTTGTGATGGCAGCTCATTCTCAATTAAAATATGGCGCTCGTTTGCTCAACTCATATCTGGGAAATAATTCTACCATATCTTGTTGCGAAGTTTTAAACTCACTCATCTTTCCGGGGCATGAGCAGCATCATAACAATTCATTTCTTTGTGCATCTATGACGATGGGGCAAAGCAATATAGCTGCAGGCGCCACTATCGGCAGCAATCATAACAGCAGAGCAGCAGATGGCGAAATGGTGGCGGGCAGAGGGTTCTGGCCGGGCCTGTGTGTAAGCCTCAAACATAATTCCCTTTTTGCTTCATTTACTATTTTATCAAAAAGTGATTTCCCTTATGAATTAAATATATCTATTCCCTTTTGCCTAATAAGTAATGATGTAACCAACGACCGCCTGATAGTGATGCCCGGCTATTGGTTTTTCTACAACATGTATGCACTCGACCGCAATGCATGGAAATTTGAAAACAGAGACAAACGAACAGAAAAGATTCAACGGCTTGAATATAATTATCTAGCACCAGATACTGTAAATGAAATGTTTTCTGCTATAGATTTTTTGTCCAAAATAAATTGCGATGCTGAAGGAAACGGAATGGCAACCGGGCTGGAAAACAGCAAAAGACCAATAGTTATTTTAAAGGTAAAGAAATCTATAAATCTTTTTCGTGAGCTGATTAATTTATATGCTGCTGAATGCCTACTTGAACATTTTTTGAAGAATAAATTTGAAAATTTTGATCAGCTTAAAAAATCATTAATCTCTAGCGTGAGCAGAAAGGAATGGCATAATGCCGGTGGCCAATTGATTGAAAAAGAAAAAATAAATGACCTCATCAGCCGTATTAAAAAAGGTAATGTTCAATCATGGAGTGATGTTCATCAATTCTATAAAGCAGAAGGGAAAGAATATGATAAGTCAAGGCTTAAACATGCTTATGCTTGCATTTTAGAATATTACCAGATTACAGGCAGGCAGTTTACGAAAGCGCTATTTTTAAAAATTCTGGCAGACAGTGTAGATACCAAAACATGGATGAATAAAGGCATCTATCAATCCCGAGAAAAAGATTACACCAATCCGTTTAGAAAAATGCTTTATGAAAACCGAAAAGAAATGGATGAAATAATAGGGAAAATAGAAGACAATCAATTTATACAAGATAGGCTGGCTGCATTGGAGATTTATAAAAAAGAAATAAGAAAAGTTTCAACCAAAGTAAAAAAAAGCACTGAGGTTTAAAGCAAAAAAGATTGCACAGCTAATTCATATCCTTTTAACCCAAACCCAAAAATCGTCCCTGCACATTTAGCAGAAATGTGTGATATTTTTCTAAAATCTTCTCTGGCTTCGATATTGGAAATATGTACTTCCACTACGGGTATTCTTATAGCCGCTATCGCATCACCTATAGCCACTGATGTATGTGTATAAGCGCCTGCATTCAGAATAATGCCATCCATTTTCTGAGCTGAATTCTGAATTTCGTTGATCAGTTCACCTTCCACATTACTTTGGTAATAATCAAAATCAATATCTTCAAATTTTTTACGCAACCGGGCAAAAAAGTGTTCAAAAGTTTCGCCCCCATATACATCAGGCTCCCGCGTACCTACCAGGTTCAGATTGGGGCCATTGATAATTGCAATTTTCATATATGTTATTTAAAATTATTTTGGGTAAACAATCTAATGCCCTGCGAAATTACGAAACAATAAAACGTAGCGTACAAGATAGCTGGCAGAACGTGGAAAGGACTGGGCGATAGTTAATGCTATTGCATCATTGCAAAAAAATCATCAAATAAATAGCGACTGTCATGCGGCCCCGGTGTACTTTCAGGATGATACTGTACAGAAAATGCAGGCCGGTCTTTAAGTCTTAGGCCTTCAATCGAATCATCATTCAGATTTACATGGGTAATTTCAATATTCGAATGGTTGCGCACCGCATCTGGGTTTACACCAAAGCCATGATTCTGTGTTGTTATTTCACACCTACCTGTTACAATATTTTTTACCGGATGGTTCAGGCCGCGGTGGCCATGATGCATTTTAAATGTAGGCACCCCTACTGCTAATGCCAGCAATTGCTGACCAAGGCAAATACCAAATAATGGTCTTTTGGCAGCTAATATTTCTTTGATTGTTTCAGCAGCATAGTGCATTGGTCCCGGATCGCCGGGGCCATTACTTATAAAGTAACCATCTGGTTTAAACTTTTCCATTTCAGAAAAAGTAGTACTTGCATTAAAAACTTTTACAAAGGCACCTCTTTCTACCAAGCAATTAAGAATATTCTTTTTAATACCATAATCCAAAACTGCCACCCTTATAGGCGATGCTTCTTCGCCGAGCGTGTAGGTAGTGGGTGTAGAAACAAAAGAAGCCAACTCCAGCCCATCCATAGAAGGCACTTCTTTCAATAATTTTTTCAACTCATTTATATCCGCAATTTCAGATGAGATAATACAATTCATTGCACCTGCTTCGCGAATATGAATCACCAGAGCCCTGCTATCCACACCGTCAATGGCTACTATGCCTTGTTTTTCAAAATATTCCTGCAAGGAATGATCTGCAGCAAAGCGGCTGTATTGTTCCTCCAGATTGCGCCCAATAATACCTTTTACTTTTACAGAATCACTTTCTACCTCCAAATCTGTAATGCCATAATTACCTATATGCACATTATTCATAATCACTACCTGACCATAATAACTGGGATCAGTAAATACCTCCTGATAACCCGTCATACCGGTATTGAAACAAATTTCACCAGTAGTGGTACCTCGTTTTCCAAAGGCCTTCCCATGAAAAACGAAGCCATCTTCAAGAATTAATATTGCTGAGGTAGGAGATTGTGTAGTTGACATTTTATTGGCGCAAAGAAAAGAAATTCAGCTTAATGATTTTCACTTTTTTTTAAAATTTTTCTTAAAAGTACTATATAGCCTGTACTAACTTCTGGCTTAGTCTTCTAAACTATTACCGACAAATCTTTGATTTGATCAGTCTATTTACTTGCATCCTATTAGTTTTCCGGTGTTATAAAGTCCATACCTGCATAGATTTCATCCTACCCAACTTTAATATCCATACTCCTTCAGGTACAATTCATTATCGCGCCACTTGGGCCTTACTTTTACAAACAGCTCAAGAAAAACTTTTCTGGTTAAAAACTCCTCAATATCCTTTCGGGCCAAGGTTCCCAGTTTTTTTATCATTTGCCCCCCATGGCCTAATACAATTCCTTTTTGAGTTTCCCTTTGTAAAATAATATCTGCACGTATTTTAATGAGGGTACTCTTTTCTTTAAACTCCTGTACCAATACTGTGGCGTGGTAAGGAATCTCCTCCTGATAAAGTAAAAAAATCTTTTCTCTAATTATTTCTGCCACAAAAAATTTAGTAGGCAAATCACTCAGGTCGTCTCCTGTATAAAAGGGTTCGCCTTCAGGAAGAAGCTTCACAATTTGCGTTATTAACTCAGAAATTCCTTCGCCCTTTAATGCAGCTATTTTTATAACTTCTTTACAATAAGCCTTTTCAGCAAATAGGCGGATTGCCTCTTCAATTCTTTCAGGGTTTACAGAATCTATCTTATTAAGAACCACAATAGCTGGCATGGTTAATTTCAATGATGAAAAAATATCATCAGCCTCCTTGATATCCTCATTGAGATCTACTATAAGCAATGCCACATCTGCATCTTCTATACTACCTTTTACAGCCTGCATCATTTTTTCGTGCAGTTTATATTTGGGTTCTATAATGCCCGGAGTATCTGAAAAAATAATCTGGTAATCTTTTTCAGTTAAAATAGCTTTAATCCGATGGCGGGTTGTTTGAACTTTGGGCGATACAATTGCCAATTTTTCTCCCATTATCGCATTCAAGAGTGTGCTCTTGCCTGCATTGGGCTTTCCAAAAATATTTACAAACCCTGATTTCATAGCCGCAAAAGTAGTTCATTGGTAATTAATCAAAATATAGCACCAATTACTTTTTCAGCAGGCATTTCCCCGCCAATAACTGCGATATAAGAATCTCATTTCGGTAAAAATAAAAATTTACAATCAACCCCAGCCCCATAAGGGTGGCAGTTCGGTAAATATAAAACATCATCAACCCCAGCCCCATAGGGGCGACAGTTCGGCAGATCGGTAGATCGGTAGATCAATAAAAAATACAATGGAAAAAAGGTAAAAATATTACCTTGAATTGCTGACTATTCTGCCGGCCATCCCCATTTTAAAAATTCTGGCAAAGCCTGTGCCCAGGTAGGTACATCATGTCTTCCATCAGGCAATTCTAAATATTTTATATCCGTTTGAATGTTGTAGCCTTTCTTTTCTAATTCATCAATTAGCGATATTGTATCATCAATAGAATCAATTACACCATTTTTATTACGATCTGCAGTTTCATCTTTGGTGCCCGTTTCAAAGAAAAATTTTAGCCAAGGATAATAACCGCCGCTCTTTATTTCATTGTGCATTATTCGATGATCGTCCTCACTAAAATCTTTATGGTCTTGAGATAAAGATCTCCACCAGAGAGAACCACTAAAAACACCCACCTTCAAAAACTCTTCTGGATGATTCCATACAATATCCAAGGCAGATAAGCCACCTAAAGAAAAACCTGCAAAGGATTTATCCTTGAAAGAATGCATGTGGAACTCTTCCCTTATCATGGGGAGCAATTCTTCAAAAATAAACTGAGTGTACAATGCGGCCTTTGCACCACGGCCCTTATAATCCGGTATGCCAGCCGTACCATACTCATTGCGCCTGTCTGCACCGCAGTGTATGGCTACACAGAAAAGCGGAGATATTAAATTAAGATTATTAAGCGAACTGAAAATAGAGTTAAAATCCATAGTTACAAGATCCTGCCCGTCATTTATCAGCAACAAGCTTAATTGATCGCCCGGTACTATTTTTAATGGAAAATAAAAATCAACAGTTACATCACGTTTTAAAAATACAGAGTTAATTATTTGCGACAGCGGCTTTGTCTGTGAAGAATTTTCCATAAGTATCAGCGGGCTAAAGTTTTTCAGGATAAGAACCTGCTAAACCGAACAGCTATTGGTATTTGTGTTTACTCGTTTATTAGAAAGGCGCAAAGTTAAAGGGACAATTGGGATTTTAATAAATTTTTATAATTAACACACATCAGATATATTTATACTTCATAAAATAAAAAATATTTATCCTAAAAAAAAGTAACAATATGAAAAAAATAGGAGTTTTATTTGGCAGAGAAAGAAGCTTTCCTGAGGCATTTATTGCACGGGTAAATGAAAAAAATGTAGAAGGAATTCAGGCAGAGGCTGTTCACATAGATAAAGTGATGCAAGGAGAGGATAGCGGCTATGCAGTGATAATAGATCGCATTTCTCAGGACATCCCATTTTATCGGGCTTTTCTTAAAAATGCAGCTCTATGTGGTACCGCGGTCATTAATAACCCCTTCTGGTGGAGTGCAGATGAAAAATTTTTTAATAATTGCCTTGCTACCAAAATTGGTGTGCCAGTGCCCAAAACGGTCATTATACCCAGCAGTACCATGCCCCCAGATACAACTGATCAGTCCTTTAGCAACCTGGCTTATCCATTAGATTGGGAAAAAATATTCGGGTATATAGGCTTCCCTGCATATATGAAACCACATGCGGGCGGTGGATGGAAAAGTGTATATAAAGTAACCGGCGTAGATGATTTTTTTACCAAGCATGGCGAAACTGAAGAGTTGATCATGATGCTTCAGGAAGAAATAGTATTTGAAGAGTATTATCGTTGCTATTGCATTGGTGGCAAATATGTTCGCATTATGAACTATGAGCCCCGCAATCCACATCACTTACGGTATGTTGCCGATTTTAATCCTAGTAAGAAAAGGCTGGATGAAATGACTGACATTGTATTAAGAATTTGTAATTATTTAGGGTACGATTTTAATACTGTAGAATTAGCAGTAAGAGAAGGTGTCCCCTATGCGATTGATTTTTGTAATCCGGCACCCGATGCAGAGGTTACCAGCGTAGGGCAGGAAAATTTTGATTGGGTAGTAGAAACTGCTGCAACCTTCGCCATTGAAAAAGCTCAAGAACATAAAGAAGGCAGAGACAATCTTACCTGGGGCAAATATTTAACGCGCAGCATAGAAGGAAAAAAATTATTTTAATATCTCTATAAAAATAAACTATGGCAGGTATTTCTTTTAAACAGTTTACTCTGGGTATTGAAGAAGAGTATATGGTAATAGACCCGCAAAGCCGTGAACTAAAAAGCCATCAGCAAAAAATAGTTCAAGAGGGCGAAAAAGTAATTAAGGATAAGGTAAAAGCTGAAATGCATCAGGCAGTAGTAGAAGTGGGCACAGATATTTGTGCTGATATTGATGAAGCCTTCATGGATGTTGCTACCCTTAGAAATACAATAAGCAAAATTGCAGGCGACCTTGGACTTTGGGTGGGCGCCTCTGGCACTCATCCCTTTAGCCATTGGGAAAAACAATTGATTACTGATCATAGCCGCTATAGTGATATTGTAAAAGAATTGCAAGAAGCTGCAAGAAGCAACTTGATTTTCGGGTTACATGTGCACGTAGGTATGGAAACTCGCGAAATGGCCATACATATTGCTAATTCTGCCCGTTACTTGCTGCCACACGTTTATGCGCTCAGCACCAATTCGCCCTTCTGGGAAGGGCGGCAGACTGGTTATAAATCTTTCCGTACAAAGGTGTTCGATAAATTTCCACGTACTGGCATACCCGATTATTTTGACAGCATTGAAACTTATGATAACTACATCAAGATGCTGGTAAAAACTAATTGTATTGACAATGCAAAAAAAATCTGGTGGGACCTTCGTGTTCATCCATTTTTCAATACTGTTGAATTCAGAATTTGTGATGTGCCTTTAACAGTACAGGAAACCATCACCATAGCTGCATTGTTTCAGGGTATTTGTGCAAAACTGTATAAACTCAGAACCCAAAATCTGAATTTTATTTCTTACCCACGCATGCTAATCAATGAAAACAAATGGCGTGCAGGCCGCTATGGAATAGAAGGAAGCATGATAGATTTTGGTAAGGAAGCAGAAGTAAATACCCGAGTATTAATCTATGAATTACTTGATTTTATTGATGATGTAACAGGGCCATTAAGAATCAGAAATGCAATAAGTAATGTGCACAACATGCTGGAAAAAGGAACAGGGGCCGACCGGCAGATAAAGATTTTTGAAGAAACTAATAATCTTTCAAATGTAGTTGATTACATACATACTCAATTTTTAGATGGAATTTAATTTGCTATAATAATTCAGAACCTGCTGAAGAGTATTTCTATTGGTTGTGCGCTATGGTTAACGACAGCTATCGGTTTGACAGAAAAATTAAATAATTTTAAACTTTTTTAAGGGTTTAAATATTGAGCTAAATGTGTGCATACGCTTAGGTGGCACTTAACGAGCATAGGTTTTTGCTGATCGAGCCGGACTTGTACTAAGCAATATCTGCTAATAACAAAAGTTTCGATATGCCTAACGAGCAAGAAGAGAATTGAATCCTTAATTATTGGTGCTTCGCCCTATATCAATTTTATGGATTCAATACCCTCAGTACCCCCCATTTTTCCTTTTGTAATCTCTGTTTGACTGCCTGTCTCTTTCTCTAAACCACTTATCCCAACCCGATTCGCTGGATGACGATGATGGCGAATTAGACCTAATGATATTATCCATATCGCTCTGGCTCAGATATTTTTTTCTTCGCTTGGTATAGGCAGGGTTCTCCCTATATTCATCTTCATCATCTCCTCCCATATATTTTATTTTGCTAAGGTCTATCGAACTGCTTTGGGTGTATGTAGTTGTTCTCACACTATTATAAGTAACGGTTGAGGGTTCTTCTTTTTGAGGATAAGCCCTTGCGTCTATCGTTTCCGGCTCTGCAAAATTTTTGTACATCTCATAGAGGGATTTTGCCTTTTCCGAGCCAGGTTTCAGGTTGAGGGCAAGTTTTGCTTCATCTCTAGCTTCTGCCCATTTTTGTTCTTTTCCAAAAACATAAGAGCGAAGCGTAAAGCAATCAAAACATTTAGCATTTAGTGATATAGCTTTATCCAAATCCTTTTGAGCGTCAGACAAACGGTTGGTATCTACTAAAGCACTCGCTCGAAACAAAAACGGGCGGAAGTCTTTTCCGTTTGCCAAAATTGCTTTTGAATAAAAAGCTATTGCCTTTGCATTGTTCTTGTCATATTCTGCATAAAGCACTCCTCTTGCAAACAAAGCCAAAAAATTATTGGCATCAAGTTTCAATGCTTTTTGGGCTTCCAGCAAAGCTGCGGCGTAGTTGCCTGCATTTCTAAAATCTAATGATTTTTGTGCGGCTACTTCAGCAGTATTCGTTTTTCCGGTAGAGGCGATCGTTTGTTTTACATTACCACTAAAAGTGCCATTTACCCATTCGCCGTTTTTTACCTCGCCGTTTGGATCGGTAAGAGTGCCTTTTCCGTGTAGGGTATTTTCTTTCCAGTCGCCATTATACACAATTCCATTTGCCCATTTAAGTTTTCCTTTGCCTGTCATTTTACCATCTACCCAATCGCCTTCATAAACAGCGCCATCTGCCCACTTATATCTCCCTTTTCCATTGAATACACCTTCTTTCCAATCGCCCTCATAGCTATTTCCGCTTACCAACACTTTTTTTCCTTTTCCTGTCATTTTATCTTCTTTCCAATCGCCCTCGTAAACATCTCCGCTTTGCCACACATTCTTTCCTTTTCCTATTCTTTTTCCATTTACCATATCACCATCATATACTTCACCTGTGCGCAATCTATATTTTCCTTTACCGGTTGATTGGTTGTTTACATCAATTATTTTACCGGTTTTATCTATATGAACGCGGTCTTTTGTTGCAGTGCTTGCCATTGCAGTTCCGTCTTCATCGAATGAATATGCAGTTTTAAACTGTACCGGAATAACCATTTCGCCCTTTTTGTTGATATAGCCGTAACCTTGCCCAAGTACCGGCTGAACAGCCGCCAAACCTTCTTGGAATGAACCTGCTTCGTCATACGAAAAAGGAAAAGCCTGACTACCTGTTTTATTGATATAAATCCATTTATCATTGTGTTTCACAGGAGCAAGGCCTTCACGAAAACTACTATATACGCTGGTGTACATACACGGAATTACCAACTTGCCGGTGTTATCAACAAACCCCCATTTATCGTCCTGCTCCACAGCCGCCATCCCTTCTTTGAACCCATAAGAAAAGTCGTATAAAAAAGGAACCACTTCTTTGCCTTTTTTATCAATATAGCCCCATTTACCATTAAGTTTTACGGCTGCAAGGCCTTCACTGAAATCAAATAATACACCAGTGTACATAATCGGAATTACCAGCTTTTCGTGTTCATCCATAAAACCAAATTTCCCATCATCATAAACGGCAGCAAGCCCCTCGGAAAACTCATGGCCAAGCCGGTATTTGTAAGGTATTACCAAAGTGCCAGCCCTGTTTTTATAGCCGTAGTTTCCTGCGGAATCCTGTACTAATTTAAGGTTTTGTGCATACGATGCAGATAAACCAAATAGGGCAAAAAATAATATTACAATTGAAATTTTCATATATCAAGTAGTTAGTTTTTCTAAAAAAATTATTTTTCGTAAGTTATTATTGTAAAATTATTTTTTTCAGGTTCTTTTTCAGTTTTGTAATAAATGGTTTTAAAAAAAACGAGTGGCTTTTCGTTTTCTTTTAAAACATACACATTAGTAGTCTGGTAGCCTTCTTCTACTGTGCCATTGCTCACTATCTGGTAAGCAGGTTTGCCCAAAACATTTGTGCGGATATATTCCTGCACATCGGTTTGTATTTTTTTGCTTTGTGCTAAAGGTATTATCCAGTTCAGCGTAGTAGTGTAGGGATATCGCCCAATTTTTAATTCGCCAACATCAGCTTTTAGTTTGCACGGACTAAAAGCACTGGAATCGTTTGGTTCTTCTGCAATATTTTTGAAACTATTTTCTGCGTGCAAAAAAAATGTGTCCAGCAAAGGTTTATAGTCTTTCTGCTGTGCATTGCAAAAGATAAAGCAAAAGGTAAACAGTAAGGTAGAAATTGAAGTTCTCATTTTCATTTATTTTTTTGGCACGGTGTGGCTTGACCCGTCCTAAAAATAGTTGGCAGTTATTAAAGACAAATCCTTCTATTAGTTGACAAATATAATTCATCCTGAATACGGTTTACATTTGATTTTGGCTTCGGTTCAGTCTTACAATTTTCAAATACTACTACCCTGCCAAGCCTAACCATTATTCTCACAATAGGTTACTTCACTTTAGGCACACAATTACTAATCTTCTTTAAATCATTAAAAAATCCAGGGTAGGATTTTTCCACTGCAGAGGCATCCATTATTTCTGTACGGCCAGTGGCGCCAATAGCTGCAACCGCACACGCCATAGCTATCCGGTGGTCATTGTGCGAAAAAACTTTTGCTCCGTGTACACTTCCACCATGTACCTTCATGGTATCGCCATTCAATTCTATCGCGATATTCATTTTTTTAAATTCTTGTTGCAAGGTCAATGACCGGTTGCTCTCTTTATGCAAAAGGCGGCTTACACCTTTTATAGTTGATACACCTTTGCAATATGCTGCCAACGCTACAAGTGGTGGAAACAGATCTGGAGTTTGGGTAGCATCAAATTCAAATGCTTTTAATGGTGCTTTTTGCACACGGATAATTTTTTTATCAATAAATACTTCTGCACCACTGTCGTAAAGTGCCTGCATAATATTTTTATCACCTTGGGTTGATTCAAGATTCAGCTCTTCCACTTCTAAACTACCACCTATGGCTGCTGCTACCAATAAAAAGGCGCCATTACTCCAATCGCCCTCAACCCGGTACTTAATACTGTGGGCTGGCAAAGGGTGCCTTGGTTTTATAGTAAATAATTCATAGTTGGTATGGCTCACCTGAAAACCAAAGTGCTCCAATACAGATAGTGTAAGATCAATGTAAGGGCGGCTTGATAAATTTTCTACCTTTATCTGAACAGATTGCTTGCACTCTTTTGCATAGGCAAATAATAATCCTGTAAGAAATTGAGAACTCAATGCCCCATTCACAGTAATGGGCTTTGTGGATAATGGGCCTCTAAGAGTTACCGGAACTTTTCCATGATTGGTGCTTACATCTACATTTAATTGAGGAAGTGTATCCTCTAAGAAATTAACAGGCCTGCTCAATAGACTGCCATGCCCTACAAGTGTAATATCATAATTAAACAAAGCAGCGATTGGGGCAAACATTCGCAAAGACAACCCACTTTCTCCACAATCAAGGGTTATATTTTTATCCGGAAAAATGGAATGAAATATTATTTCACCGGATTTAATAGCAAGTTGATGATTTAAAAAGTTAACCTCAGCGCCTAATTTTTTTATAATACTTAGTGCTGCCATCTCATCTTTGCTTTCACCTGCATTTTCTATAATAGTCGTAGCTGGTGTAAGTAAAGATGCTGCACAGGCACGCTGCATGCTACTTTTAGAAGCCGGAGCTTTTAATTTTCCATTTACCCGGCCCGGCTGAACAATAATATTCATTTAAAATTTTATTTTTTTTTAGGATAATGAAAGTTCCGTTAAATAAGTATGGAGCTTAGGCAAGGCCAACTGCTTTACTGAAGCTTTACCGATTTCATCAAGCACAATAAAGTTTAAATAGCCACCGCTCTTCTTTTTATCTGCAAGCATGATATTCCATGCTTTTTCTCTGTCAAAGTTTGAAGTGGTTGGCAGCCCATATTTTTTTAATAACTCTTTCACCAGTACTATTCGATTATCATTGATTCCATCAATTTTTTCCGAAATTTCTGTAGCAGCCACCATACCAATACTTATGGCATACCCATGCATGAGTGTACATTCATGCTCTATAGCATGGCCAATAGTATGCCCAAAGTTGAGTAACTGCCTTTCCCCATTTTCATTTTCATCTTCGGATACCACTTTGTACTTTATCAATACATTTTGCTTAACAAGGTCTGCAATCAATTTATGTTCATTCTGAAAATCAGACAACTTTTTGTTTTGTAAAAAGGTGAATAAGCCCCTGTCTTTAATGCAGGCGTGTTTTATTATTTCTGCAAATCCACTTCGCCATTCCTCCTCTGGTAGTGTTTTCAGAAATTGATAGTCATATAATAAAAACTCAGGATGCCTAATTACACCAACCATATTTTTAAATCCGCCTACATCAATACCATTCTTACCACCTACGGCAGCATCTACCATTGCCAGAATAGATGTAGGAACAAAACCAAATGAAATTCCACGCATGAATATACTCGCTACAAACCCTGCAAGGTCAGTAACAACGCCACCTCCCACACCTACTATAAAACTTTTTCTATCTGCACCTATTGCGATCAGTTCATTGATTACCTGATTTACGGTTGCTTGATTTTTGTTCGCCTCTCCTGCTGGAATTATAATTGTTTGATAGCCTTTAAATTTCTCTTCATGCAGATTAAATAAATTTTGATCGGTTATAAAAATCAACTTCTTTCCGCCTGATAATTCATTTACCAAATTAAAAGTTGCATCAAATAAAACCTGTACTTGCTTCTGCGAAAATTGAAATAATTCCTTTTCCATTTTTTTATTAATCATTCATTATTATATTCTGGTGACTAATGCTTTCAAGATGTATAGCATCCAGGTATTTTGTAATGAAGTCTTTACTTAGCCCAAGCCCAGAACCCTTTTTAATAGCGG
Organism: Bacteroidota bacterium; assembly: GCA_018268075.1. GTDB lineage: Bacteria > Bacteroidota > Bacteroidia > Chitinophagales > Chitinophagaceae > Ginsengibacter. The sequence continues at coordinate 27,545 of JAFDXH010000155.1, forward strand.
CTTCCAATATCTCATTCCACCTATGTGTTTGTAAAATAGTAATATTATTTTCTTTTTTGTAGGCACCTATTTTTTCTGCAATTTTCATTCTCTGGCCTATAAGAGCCAGTAACTCATCATCCACCTGATTGATCTGCTCGCGCAACGTGGTAAGTGCAGTTAAAAATTCCTGCTGCTGCAATTTTTCGCTTCTCCATACAAGGCTATTTAACAGGCTAGTAAGCCCTTGAGGTGTAATTTGCTGTTTTGCATCACTCCATGCCTCATCAGGTGTTATATGGGTTTCTATCATTAGCCCACCAAAATCAAGATCTATACTCTTTTGAGCAATAATATGAAGATCTGTACGGTTTCCACAAATATGAGAAGGGTCGCAGATCAACAACATTTCAGGAAATCTTCGCTTCATTTCAATTGGTAATTGCCACATTGGTGCATTTCTATATTGCGTATTTCCATAGTTAGAAAAACCCCTATGTATCATGCCGATATTTTTTAACCCTGCTTTTTGTAACCGCTCTATTCCCCCACTCCACAATTCAAGATCCGGGTTAATCGGATTCTTAATTAAAACCGGTATGTCCACACCTCGTAGTGCATCACAAATTTCCTGAACACTAAAAGGATTTACAGTGGTGCGCGCTCCAATCCATAAGAGATCTACATCAAATTGCAAAGCACTTTCCACATGTCGTGCTGTAGCTACTTCCACAGCAACAGGGATACCCGTTATTTTTTTTGCATTCGCTAACCAGGGCAGCCCTTTTACGCCTATTCCTTCAAACATGCCCGGCTTGGTTCGTGGCTTCCATATCCCTGCTCGAAGGATATCTACTTTGTTTTCACTACTAAGTTCTCTGGCAGTATTTATCAACTGCTCTTCTGTTTCAGCGCTGCATGGGCCGCTAATGATAAGCGGGCGCTTATTCCACAATTCTTTAATTTGAATGGGCTCCTTTGTTACTGATGTTTGCATATTTATTTTTTATTGAATTTTTATTTTAAAATCTTTTTTATCTTATTTGAATGATCAATTAATTCTTTCAAGTAAGTATAATTTTCCTTTTCAAGACAACTCTTAAATTTTTTTAGCTGGCTAATATGTTCATTCAGTACATCCAAAACATTGTCCCGGTTTTGTTTAAAAATCGGTACCCACATTTCAGGATTACTTTTAGCCAACCTTACAGTGCTTTCAAAACCACCACTGGCCATATCAAAAATTGCCGACTCTTCTCTTTCCTTTTCTAATACTGTATTAGCCAAAGCAAAAGAAGTGATGTGAGAAATATGACTAACATAAGCAGCATGAATATCGTGCGATTGCGCATCCATATATATAATGTGCATACCTAAAGATTTATATATTTTTTCCGCCATTGCTAAGGCATCCACATCACTATTTTCTTTGTCGCAGATTACTACTGCATTGCCGGCAAAAGCTGCACTTGTAGCAGCAGCAGGGCCACTAAACTCTGTACCCCACATAGGATGTGATGCTACGAAACGGCCTCTGTTTTTATTATCTTTTACAGTTTCACAAATATTCATTTTAGTAGAACCTACATCAATTAAAACCTGTTTATTCAATTTATTAAGGATCTCTAAAATCAATTTAGATGCAGCTTCTACAGGTATTGCAAGAAAAATAAGTTCAGATTCTCTGATCGCCTCATCCAGGGATTTTATTTCATCCACTACCTTCAGCTCTAGAGCTTCTCTGGCATGAATTGCATTATTTTCTACACCTATAATGTGCGTAGCCAGTTGATTATTCTTAAGTTTAAGCGCTATAGAACCTCCAATCAATCCAGTACCTATGATAGCAATTTTCATTTTTGGAGGTTTTTACATTTATTAATTGCATCATCAAATATGTGCTCATCCTTGCAAAGGCTTACTCTCACAAAGCCATTGCCGGCATTGCCAAATATGCCACCCGGTGTAATAAATACACGGCATTCATTTAATATCCGGTCGGTGAATTCAAATGCATCCTTAAACCCCTCAGGGATTTGAGCCCATACAAAAAGGCCAGATTGATTTTCGTCAAACTCACAATTCAAAATTCTCAATAGCTCAAATGCTTTTTTTTGCCGAACACTATAAACCTTATTGAGGTCATCAAACCATTGCTGGCCAAGGCTCAACGCTTTTGCTGCTGCCAATTGCACGGGCAAAAACATACCACTATCCATATTGCTTTTAAATCTCAATACATCGGCAATTCTCGCCGCATTTCCACTCAGGAATCCTACACGCCAGCCTGCCATATTATGACTTTTACTCAAAGAGTTTAATTCTAATACTACCTCCTTCTCTTGGTCATAAGAAAGAAGGCTTACAGGTTTTTTATTCAGGATAAAACTGTATGGATTATCGTGGCAAATAAGAAGGTGGTGCTTTTTTGCAAATAAAATCAGCTTTTCAAAAAAATGCTCTGTAGGCAAAGCGCCGGTGGGCATGTGCGGGTAATTTACAAACATTAACTTGATCTTGGTCAGGTCCATTTGCTCGAGCTTATCCAGATCGGGCATCCATCCATTACTTTTATCCAGCGTATAATCATACACGTTAGCCCCGGCCAAAAGCGCAGCGCTTCTATAGGTGGGATAGCCCGGATCTGGAACCAAAACACCATCCCCGGTATTGAGGTAGGTCATACAGATATGCATAATTCCCTCCTTACTTCCGGCAAGGGGCAGTATTTCATCAGCAGGATTTAAATCTACCTTGTACCATTTCTTGTACCATTCAGATATTGCTTCTCTCAGCACTATACTTCCTTTATAACTTTGGTAAGCATGATTTTTTTTATTCAGAGCAGCCTCATGCAAGACTTGTATTACTTCCGGGTGTGGCGCCATATCAGGGCTACCAATGCCGAGATTAATCACTTCAGATCCGGCACGATTCATCTGCTCAATTGCAGATAGTTTTTTTGAAAAATAATATTCTTCAATCCCATTTAACCTTGGCGATACTTGAGTAGCCCATTTTCTGGTATTCTGTCTGGATGCTATGTCATTCATAAGTATTGGTTACGGTTTATTATTTTTATAAATTCCATAAATTTTTATTTCTGCCGTCACTGGTCTCAGGCTGGCAATCATTTCCTCAAACTGGATTAAGTTGGCAAATTCACAATCTGCATGAAAGGAATATTTCCAATCACTCCCCGGTATAGGCATTGATTGCAATTTGCCCAAATTAATGCCTGCAATAGATATTTTATTTAAAACTTTTGCAAGGCTTCCCTTACTATGGTCGGTAGTGAATTGAATGGAGGCCTTATCGGCATTTTCTATATTTTCGGCCACTGATTTATTTTTCAAAATCCAAAACCGGGTGAAATTATTTTTTTCTGTGTGAATACAAGGCCTCAAAATATTAAGATCAAAGATATCAGCAGCACATGCCCCTGCTATAGCTGCTATATGCTTTGATTTATTTTCAGCTACATGTCTGGCACTTAAAGCTGTATCTTCTGTAGCTACCAATTTCCAGTTATACTTTTCCAGAAAATCATTGCACTGTAATAATGCCATGGGGTGAGAATGTACTTCACGAATATCTTCTATTGAAACACCCTTATTTGCTAAAAGGTTTTGATCAATACTTAAATAAATTTCGCCGGTAATCACCAGATTACTTTTTTGAAGTAATTGATAGTTAGGCAGTATCGTTCCTGCAATAGAATTTTCAATAGCCATAACACCTCCGGCAGACAATTGAGTATCATCAGCAATTGTAATCAGCTTCTGAAAAGTATTACAACAAATTATTTCTACATTATTTCCAAAGAAACTTTGAGCAGCAGCCTGATGAAAGCTACCTTCAAATCCTTGTATTGCATAAGCGTGTGCCATAAGTAACAAAAAAAAGGATCCCGGCCTTTTGAGCCGGGATCCTTTTTTTTAAAATTTATATTTTATTAAACAAGGGTATCCCGGCCAATTCTAAAATAGCTAAAATAAAATCCGGTATATCCTTTATGATTATTCATTTGCGGAGACAAATGTAAGAAAGCAACCAGAATAAAAAAATTATTTTTTTAAAGTAGGGCTTTATTTTATTACAAACTTGATAAAGATGCCCATTAAAAAAATAGTTGGGCACTTTCCCTATATTTTTTACACGAATTTAATTAGCACTATCAATTCCTTTCCAATAAAAAAACCGCTTTCGGTTAAGAAAAGCGGCTTTTTAGATTGCTATTCAGAAAAAATTTATTTTTTCGTAGTATCCGCAGCTGGTTTGCTAGTAGAATCAGCAACTACAGCATGGGTTGTGTCTGCAGCGGCAGGAGCTGGTGCAGCTACTGTTGAATCTGTTACAACTTTTGTAGAATCAGTTGTAGATTCGGTGCTTGAAGCGCCATTGTTACATGCTACGAAGAATGCTGCTGCTGTTAAAACAAGAATTACTTTTTTCATTTGTTTAGATTTAAATAGTTTTTAATTTAAACTTTATGCCTGAATTAAAAAAAGGTAACCCAACTTAAAAAACTTTTTTGACTTTTATTTTTGGGTTACTTTTCCATATTATATGTATTAATTGTAAGCGCGTGAAAATATATGACGACGAAAGAGCACTGATTAAAGGCCTGGCAGCTAATGATTTTGAAGCTACGGAAACGATTTATCGGGAAAATTATCCGGCAATTGAGGCCTTTATCATAAAGAATAATGGAGTGCACGATGATGCAAGAGATGTATTTCAGGAGGCCATGATTATTTTATTTGAACGGGTGCAGAGTGGGGATTTTGAATTAACGAGTTTAATAAAGACTTACTTATACTCTGTAAGCCGGAGAATATGGTTAAAAAAATTGCAGAAACTTAACCGCCAATATCCTGCAATGGAAAATGTAAGTGAAATAGTAGCTGTTGAAGATCAAATAGAATCGCACGACAAGGTGAGCCAAGATCTGGATATGATGCAAAAGTCATTGGAAAAAATGGGGGAACCGTGTAAAAGTTTGTTAGAAGCATTTTACCTTCAAAAAAAATCAATGCCGGAAATAGCAGCTGCATTTGGATACACCAACGCTGATAATGCCAAAAATCAAAAATATAAATGCCTATTGAGGTTGAAAAAGATTTTCTTTTCTCAATATAAAAATTAACGGTAATGGAAGAAAATATACTATTGGATGCAATTGAAAGATACCGGAATGGTGAAATGAGTTCGGAGGAAAAGACATATTTTGAAGATTTGCGCAAGCAAAATAGCGAGATAGATCAGGTAGCTGCTGAACACCTGTTTTTCCTAAATGAGTTCGACAAGTTTCGGAAAGTAAATGAATTCAAACATACACTCAACGAAGTAGAAAGTAAGTTAGAAAGTGAAGGCCTTATCTCTACGAATCCCAATAAAGGCAAAGCTAAAATTATAAATCTATGGACTAAATACCGCAGAACCATTGCAGTTGCAGCTTGTATAGCTGGCGTAGTTTCTCTTTCTACCGCCTCCTTAGTTTCCCGGTATTCTGTTAATAAGAAGAGTGAGGCAATAACACCTCTGGTAGATAATAAACTCCATCAAATGGAACATAAAATAAACCAGATGGAGAATAAATTAAATGATGCCACTACCGCTATTGCCAAAAAACCAAAGTTTGAAGCTAACTTTAGAGCTACAGGGTTTCTTGCAGATGGAAGTGGATACCTCATTACCAATGCACATGTGGTAGATAAAGCAAAAAACCTGATTGTAGAGAATACAAAAGGCGAACAATTTACTGCTGTTCCGGTGTACTCAAATGCTACCACAGACCTTGCTATTTTAAAAATTACTGATACCACTTTCAAAAAAATAAATTCATTGCCCTATACTTTTCTTAAAGCTACTGCAGAGCTTGCCGAGCCGGTATTCACTATGGGCTATCCGCGCGAAGAAGTAGTATATGGCGAGGGCTACCTCAGTGCTAAGTCTGGTTTTTATGGCGATACCTCTTCATACCAAATCAGTATATCAGCTAACCCGGGCAATAGCGGCGGACCCGTTATTAATAGAAATGGTGAAATAATCGGAATCATTAGCAGCAAAGAAACAAATGCCGATGGGGTAGTTTTTGCCGTAAAATCCAGAAATATTTACACCGCCCTTAAAGAGGTGAGAGCTAATAATGATATTGCAATCAAGTTGCCACAGGTGAACAACCTCAAAGGCCTTGATCGTGTACATCAGATAAAGAAAATAGAAGATTTCATTTACAAGGTAAAAGGAAACTAAAGGGTGTGCATAGTTGCATCAATTAATTAGCTCCATAACCGCGGTGGGTAAACGCCCGCTTCAATAAGTTGATTAAAATCTTCCCTTACTTCTTCAGCATCTTCTTTATAGGTTACCCCAAACCATTGAGCCTCTGTGGGTATCACTTTTATGGCGTTGCCACTATCTTTTATAAATTTATCACCAATGATCGGTATAAAAAATTCAGCTTTGGGATCATTGCGATTTTCTTGTAAAAATTCGATGAATAATTTTTGAATAAACTCAAATACTGTAGGGTGAAATCCCCAAAAATTCATACTCACAGGGGTATTCGCCGGTATAGGCAACTTTTCAGATTTTTCTTCATAAAATATTTGATCCCCTTCAGGAAAAATTTTAGTCCGCTCAATTATAGAAACTAAATTACTATTCCCATCTACCTGACAAACGCCTCGGCTTACTGTGCCGTTCTTTGATAAAGTCTTGGCGAGATTGTATCCAATAATACAGTAGGTTGCTGGCGAAACTTCATTTTTCAAAAATTGTGCAGCTTTTTCAAATGCATCACGTCCATAAAAATCATCAGCATTAATAACGGCAAAAGGCTCATGAATAACATCTTTGGCACATAATACTGCGTGCGCGGTACCCCAAGGTTTACTACGGGTATCTGGGGTAGAAAAATCTCCCATGTGGGATTGCATATCTTGTAATACATATTCTGTTGCAATTTTTCCTGCAAGTTTAGGTTCAAAAAGATCCTTAAACGCCTGTTCGAAGTCTGCACGTATGATGAAGACTATTTTACCAAATCCGCTATTTATGGCATCAAAAATGGAATAATCAATTATCGTTTCGCCTGATGGGCCAAAGGAATCCATTTGCTTAATTCCCCCATATCTGCTTCCCATTCCTGCTGCTAATATCAAAAGTGTTGGTTTCATTACTGACTAATATTTTATATTTAAATTGCTTAAAATTACCACGAAATTAGGCAAGAAAACTATATGCCACAACCATTAACCAAGTTTACAGTTGCAGGAATTGAATTAAAACTTCCCTTGATAGAAATAATTGACGATCAGCTTTTGATAGAAAAAGGAATTCAATTAAAAATGCTCAGACTCGATCAGGTAGATTCAACAATCTCCGGCAATAAAATTTTTAAGCTTCATTATTATCTTGAGAATGCCCTTAAAAATAATATTAAATCAATCGTAACATTTGGAGGTGCTTACTCAAATCATCTGGCAGCCACTGCTTATGCATGCAAAAAAAGCGGATTAAATTCAATAGGCATAGTAAGAGGTGAGCGACCTCAATGCCCTTCCCCTACCTTGCAATTTTGCGCACAGCAAGGAATGGAATTAATCTATACCGCCAGAAAACTATATCAAAATATTTCTCAGAAAAATTCCTTTGACTTGCCGGAACTTGATACTAAAAAAGATTTTATTACAATTCCCGAAGGAGGCTATGGCATAGAAGGTAGCCGCGGCGCCGGCGGCATCCCAGCTTTTTTTGATCAAAATATATATTCCCACGTATGCCTTGCAGTGGGCACTGGCAGTACATTGAGCGGAATCGCGAATAATCTTACCACGGCAAAAATATTAGGCTTTCCTGCATTAAAGGGGTTGAAGGATATAGAAGAGAGAATGCTTTTTCTGGGAACTAAAAAAACAAATTGGCAAATAATCCCCGATTATCATTTTGGTGGTTATGCTAAATATGATGCTTCTTTAATCAGTTTTATGAGTACCTTTTATCACCACCATCAAATTCCTCTTGATTTTGTTTATACAGGAAAAATGATGTACGGTGTATATGATTTAATCCACAAAGGATTTTTTGAAAAAGGCGCTCAAATCCTTTGCATACACACAGGAGGACTTCAGGGAAACCAATCCTTTCCCAAGGGCACTTTGCCTTACTGATTATTTTGCAAATATGCTATCCATAGTTTCACCACAGTGAAGCATAGACGATTTAAATTCCGGATGGTGCATTCCCAAATAAGGATTATTAATCTCAGATGTAAGGCTCATCCAATTAGCAGGCTTATCATCCCCAAAAGCCATCGGACAATTTTGCCAGTAGATCTTTGTTCCCTCATATCCTACAGTTTTTAAAAAAGGATACAAAAATTCTGAAACCATACTGAAATCTTTTCGCATATCTGCCATATTCCCTTCCTGGGCAATTGGTGAGGCATTAGCTTTGATATCGCTTAATTGCTGGCGGATGGTGGCCACTACCTGAGTATCCCCTTTACTTAATTCACTCAGTGGAATACTATCTGTAGCAATTACAAATTTTGCAGCAGCCTCTTTTGCCGTAGCAGAGTCATCGGTCACTAAAGCATTTTTTATTTGAAAATAATGGCTCATGGCATCCTCTAAAGACTTATTGAAGACCGCAGAATGTTTCATTGCTGCTACTGGTTGAATAGGCTTATCTTCTACTGTAGGTTTGCCAGAATTACCGGTACGAAAAAAAAGCCACCAAGCGCCCAACATAATTACCACTAAAAATAGAATTGCAAGAAATCGTTTCATACAAGTTTGAGATTTAGTGCAAAGTTAAGCATTCAAATGTACAGCATAAGAAACAGCAAAAAATAGAGTACATTCACTTTTCTAAGTTTAAAATAAGGGGGTATCAAAATAAACAGGAAGAAAATGAGAAAATACCCTGAAATCATTTATTGCCCATCATCCTTTTAAAGAAGAATAGGGTTTAATTTTATTTTCTGTTAATCTAATATCACCATTTTACCACGAATAAATAAATCAAAAATTTTCTTTTAATAGAAAAAAAATAACGTTGCTTAATTTAGTATAGTGAAAATAGAAAATGCTGTAGGATATAAGGTAATTAATAGATGGCTTTCCTCAAAAAACTTTGAGGCATTTACTTTTCAAAAAGAAACCTGGCAATATATACTCAACAAAAAATCTGGTTTGGTTAATGCGCCTACAGGATGCGGTAAAACTTTTTCAGTTTTTTTGGGCTCTATAATGCATTTCATCAATGACTACCCCACCGATTATCTTATAAAAGAAAAAAATAATCTTCAATTATTATGGGTCACACCATTAAGAGCGCTTGCCAAAGATATAGGGCGAGCAATGGAGGAGGTAATTTCAGAATTAGGATTGCAATGGAAGGTAGGAATTAGAAATGGCGATACAAGCCTGAGTGAAAGGGCCAAGCAAAAAAGAAATACCCCTGAAGTGCTAATCATAACGCCTGAAAGCCTTCACCTTTTGTTAGCACAAAATCAGTATGAAGCAATTTTTAAGTCACTGAAAATTATTGCTGTAGATGAATGGCACGAATTATTAGGAAGTAAGCGGGGAGTACAGGTAGAGCTCGCCATTTCAAGAATTGTGGGAATCCATAAAAAAAAATCAGAACCTAATGCTTTAAAGAAAAAAGATACTTCAACCCTCACTATATGGGGTATTAGCGCCACTATAGGCAATCTTGATGAAGCAAAGGAAGTTTTGCTTTCGCCCTTGAAACAACTAAACCAGCAACATAAGGATCATGTAACAGTAACCGCTAACATCAAAAAACCACTGGAAATAGAATCCATTTTCCCTGATGAAATTGAAAAATATCCTTGGGCCGGGCATCTGGGCTTAAGGTTGGTGGATAAAGTAATCCCAATAATTCTTGAAAGCCGTACTACCCTTATTTTTATCAATACCCGTGGCATGAGCGAAATGTGGTATCAGGCACTTTTAAAAGCTTGCCCCAATCTGGCAGGCGCCATCGCACTTCACCACGGAAGCATTGAGCAGGTGCTGCGCTGTTGGGTGGAAGATAATTTACATAATGGAAATTTAAAGGCGGTAGTATGTACTGCCAGTCTGGATTTGGGCGTAGATTTCCGTCCTGTAGAAACGGTGATACAGGTAGGTTCTCCCAAAGGTGTTGCGAGATTTTTACAGCGGGCAGGCAGAAGCGGCCATCAGCCCGGCGAAGTAAGCAAAATATATTTCCTTCCCACACATTCACTTGAATTAATGGAGGTAGCCGCACTTAAAGAAGCCACTAAAATAAATTTGATTGAAAGCCGACAGCCCAGAATTCTTTGCTATGATGTACTTATGCAATACCTCAGCACAGTGGCATTATCCGATGGGTTTTATCCGAAAAATATTCTTAGTGAAATTAAATCCACCTTTTGCTTTCAACACATTTCAGATGAAGAATGGGAGCAGGTATTAAGTTTTGTAACTGAAGGCGGTATAGCATTGCAGCATTACAATGAATTTAAAAAAATTGAAATTATTGATGGCCTGTATAAAATAAATAATAGGAAAATAGCCATGCGACACAGAATGCACATTGGTACCATCGTGAGCGATCCCATGCTAAAAGTAAAATTCATGGGCGGTGGTTTTATTGGTGTCATTGAAGAATGGTTTATTGCAAAAATGAAGCCTGGCGATGTTTTTACTCTTGCCGGCAAAACTTTGGAATTTGTGATGATAAAGGATTTGACATGTATTGTAAAAAAATCAACTTCTAAAAAATCTAATATACCAAGCTGGCAAGGAGGCCGAATGCCTCTTTCTTCAAACCTTGGGTTTATGCTTCGCAAAAAATTTGATGAGGTAGAACCTAATATTAACAATAAATCAACTCGAAAAACGGCAGAAAAGGAACTCGAAATCTTAACCCCTTTATTTGAATTGCAGGAATACCTTTCACATATTCCTCTACAAAACGAATTGCTCATTGAGCAAATAGAGACCAAAGATGGATTTCATTTATTTGTATATCCATTTGAAGGCAGGCTCGTGCACGAAGCAATGGCCGCTATTCTAGCATTTCGTATTTCACTAATTACCCCTATTTCATTTTCTTTTGCTATGAATGATTATGGTTTTGAATTGCTAAGTGATCAACCAATTCCGGTAGAAGATACAAACGCACAAATACTTTTTTCACCAGATAATTTGTTGACAGATATTCAGCGTAGTCTCAATAGTGCAGAGTTAGCCAGAAGAAAATTCCGAGAGATCGCAGTCATTGGTGGCCTGATCTTTCAAGGATATCCGGGTGAGCAAAAAAAAGCAAAGCACCTTCAATCATCTGCCTCATTATTATTTAATGTATTCAGCCAATACGATTCCAACAACCTGCTGCTTCGACAGGCCTACACCGAAGTAATGGAACAACAAATGGAAGAGCAAAGATTAAGAACGATGCTCAAAAGAATACAGCAAGGAAAAATAATTATTACCTACCCCAAAAAACTTACCCCCTTTTGTTTCCCCATCAAGGTAGATAGTATGCGCGAAGACCTCTCATCGGAAAAGCTGGAAGACAGAGTAAAAAAGATGCAACTCCAGTTAGAGAAATAATGCCGAAATAACCTTTCATTACCGCTTTTTTAAAGGAATATGCCCATTTATGAAGCGTAGTGCATCTGTCATTTTATTTTTTTCATTAAAAAAATATTTTTTATTTAATCTTCCTTCATTAAGTTTGCTAAAGATTCCATCTAATGATAGAGACAAAAAAATATATATCGAGTAATTTTTCCAGGATAGTCATTGGTGTTTCAGTCATTATTATTACCATAAGCCATGGCGGAATCCTTATTTAAAAAATATTTTTTTTTCATATAGACCGCCTCAAAAAGGGCGGTTTTTTTTATTTTATAACTTTTTAAAAATATGTATTACAATCAAGACACAATCATTTATTACAAAGGAGAATTTGTAAAAGCTGCTAATGCCAGAGCCAACCTATATGACCAATCACTTCATTATGGCTATGGCGTTTTTGAAGGACTGCGATCGTATGATATTGATGGGAAAGCAGTTCTGTTTAAACCGGAAGCGCATTTTGAAAGAATGGCCTACTCCTGCAATGCCGTAGGCATCCCCTACCCGTTCGATAATGAAGAACTAATTCAAAAGACCTATGAAGTTCTAACGCTTAACAATCTTAAAGATGCTTATGTAAGGCCTCTTGTATCCTGCGGGCCCAATATGCAATTAACCAAGGGGAAATCTTCAGATTTACTGATTGCTGCCTGGGAATGGGGCGCATATTTAGGCAACACATTATTGCATGTACAAACTTCAGCTTTCCAAAGGCCTAATCCGGCTGCCTTTGTGGTTGATGCAAAAGTTACTGGACATTACGTAAACTCCATTCTTGCTTGTCAGGTTGCAAAAGATAACGGGTACGATGAAGCGCTTTTGTTGGATATAAATAATTACGTAGCGGAAGGGCCTGGAGCAAATTTTTTTATGGAAAAGGAGGGCAAACTTTTTACACCACCTTGTGGAAGTATTCTTCCGGGTATTACACGCAAAACGGTAATAGAAATATGCAAAGAATCCGGAATTTCCGTATCAGAAAAACATTTCACAATTGACGAAGTATATGAATCAGATGGAGCATTTTTTTGTGGTACCGCAGCAGAGGTTGCTGGCATTGCTTCACTTGACAAAAAATTTTTTAAGAAACCGTGGGAAGAAACTTTAGGATTTCAGATTCAAAAAAAATATAAATCTCTTGTAACAGAAAAGGCAAGAGTTTCCGAATTTGCTTAATAAAATAATTTTTTTCTAAAAATAAAGAAATGAAAGAAAGTACAGATGCTTCTAAAGATTCAGAAATAAAGACCTCGCAACAATTAAATAAGTACAGTAGCACCCTCACCCAAGATAAAACTCAGCCAGCAGCTCAGGCAATGTATTATGCAATTGGAATGCAGGATGACGACTTTAATAAAGCTCAGGTAGGAATAGTAAGCATGGGCTGGGATGGCAATCCATGCAATATGCACCTGAATGATATGGCTACCTCTGTGAAGAAAGGGGTGAATGATGTGGATGGTTTATTGGGACTTCGTTTTTATACAATAGGTGTAAGTGATGGCATAAGCATGGGTACAGATGGAATGAGGTACAGCCTCGTAAGCCGCGACCTGATTGCAGATAGCATAGAAACAAATGCCGGGGCTCAATATTACGATGCCCTCATAGCCATTCCCGGCTGTGATAAAAATATGCCCGGCTCAATTATAGCGATGGGCAGGCTCAACAGGCCCTCTATAATGCTTTATGGCGGTACAATTGCACCGGGGCATTACCAAGGCAAAGACCTGAACATTGTCTCAGCTTTTGAGGCATTAGGTCAAAAAATTGCCGGTACCCTAGGGGAGGCCGACTTTGAGGGAATCGTAAGGCACGCATGCCCTGGTGCCGGAGCATGTGGAGGTATGTACACAGCTAATACTATGGCTAGTGCTATTGAGGCATTGGGTATGAGTTTGCCCTACTCTTCGAGTAATCCTGCATTGAGTAAAGAGAAAGAAAAAGAATGTGCCGATGTAGGCAAGGCAATAAAAAATTTGCTGGAAAAAGATATCAAACCAAAAGATATCATGACCAGGAAAGCTTTTGATAATGCAATAACACTCGTGATGGTTTTAGGAGGAAGTACCAATGCTGTATTGCATTTAATAGCTATGGCCAAAAGTGTGGGAGTAAATTTAACCCCTGATGATTTTCAGGCTATCAGTAACAAGATACCTATGTTGGCCGATTTTAAGCCGAGCGGAAAATACCTTATGGAGGATTTGCATCAGCATGGAGGTGTGCCGGCAGTAATGAAATACTTATTAAGTAAAAATTTATTGCATGGCGATTGTCTGACAGTAACAGGTAAAACCATTGCAGAAAATTTAAAAGATGCACCTGTACTGGATTTTGAAAAACAAGATATTATTCATCCTCTGGAAAATCCGCTCAAGGCTACCGGGCATTTACAAATATTATATGGCAATCTTGCAAAGAAAGGAAGTGTCGCAAAAATTACTGGAAAAGAAGGAACCCACTTTGAGGGTACGGCAAGAGTATTTGATGGGGAGCACGACTTAATAAAAGGAATAAAAGAAGGCAGAGTACATGAAGGCGATGTAGTCGTAATAAGAAATATCGGGCCTAAAGGCGCACCGGGAATGCCGGAAATGCTTAAACCTACAAGTGCAATTATAGGCGCAGGATTGGGCAATTCGGTCGCATTAATTACTGATGGTAGATTCAGTGGCGGCACGCACGGATTTGTAGTAGGGCATATAACACCCGAAGCCTTTGAAGGTGGACTTATAGGTATAGTAAAAGATGATGACATTATTCAAATAGATGCACTGAATAATACCATTAATTTAAAAGTAAGTGAAGAAGAAATTGCAAAGCGAAAAGCATCCTGGACCCAGCCTTCTTTAAAAGCCACCAAAGGAGTTTTATACAAATATGCAAAATTTGTAAAAGATGCAAGTGAAGGATGCGTGACCGATGAAGACTAATTTAATTTTGAAAAATTGACATTAAATAAGATTAAACAAAAAATCATGGAAACAGTTCAAGTATCAGAAAAAGAATCTGCAGCTAAACCTAAACCTGTTAGAAAGGTTTCTGGTTCAGTGGCATTACTGGAAATTCTGATTGCAGAAAAAACCAAAACCATCTTTGGCTATCCGGGTGGTGCCATCATGCCCATTTATGATGCGCTTTTTGATTACAAAGAAAAATTAAATCACGTACTTGTTCGACACGAGCAGGGATCTATTCATGCAGCTCAGGGATTTGCGAGAACCTCAGGAGAGGTGGGTGTAGTATTTGCCACCAGCGGCCCTGGCGCTACCAATCTTATTACAGGCCTTGCTGATGCCATGATTGACAGTACCCCATTGGTTTGTATTACAGGCCAGGTATTTGCACATTTGTTAGGTACCGATGCATTTCAGGAAACTGACGTTGTCAATATTACCATCCCTGTTACAAAATGGAATTTTCAGATTACAGAAGCTGCTGAAATTCCGGCTACCTTAGCCAAAGCATTCTTTCTTGCAAAAAGCGGACGCCCTGGTCCGGTGCTTATTGATATTACCAAAAATGCACAACTTGAATTATTTGATTTCAACGGATACACCCCCTGTACACACGTGCGAAGCTATCGCCCCTCTCCTACCATACGTAAGGAATACATTAGTGAAGCCGCAAAGCTGATAAATGAGGCTACAAAACCTTTGGTAATATTTGGACAGGGTGTAATATTGGGAGAAGCAGAGAAAGAATTTCGGGCATTTATTGAAAAGGGGAACCTGCCTGCAGCAGCTACTATATTAGGGCTAAGTGCCCTCCCATCCAACCATCCATTATTTACAGGAATGTTAGGTATGCATGGCAATTATGGGCCCAATGTACTAACAAATGAATGCGATGTATTAATTGCTGTGGGAATGCGATTTGATGATCGCGTAACGGGCAGGTTAGATAAATATGCCAAACAGGCAAAAATAATTCACCTGGATATAGACCCTTCAGAGATTGATAAGAATGTAAAAACTACTGTAGCCGTATGGGGCGATTGTAAACAAACGCTTCCTATGCTAACTCAAGAAATAAATTCTAAGAATAATGATCTATGGTTGTCTCAATTCAAAAGTTATGAAGAGAAGGAATTCGAACTTTGTATTTCAAAAGAATTTAACCCCAGCTCCGACTTGCTTTCGATGGCTGAAGTAATTAATTTACTGAATGAACTTACCGAGGGTAATGCTGTAATAGTATCAGATGTGGGACAACACCAAATGGTAGCATGCCGATATGCACAATTCACCCAAACAAGGAGTAATGTAACTTCAGGCGGCCTTGGCACTATGGGATTTGCATTGCCAGCTGCAATTGGTGCCAAATATGGAGCACCTGAAAGAACCGTAGTCGCTGTGATCGGTGATGGAGGTTTTCAAATGACTCTACAGGAATTAGGTACCATAATGCAAAATAATATCAACATAAAAATAATTATTTTAAATAATGAATTTCTTGGAATGGTAAGGCAATGGCAGGATTTATTTAATGATAAGCGATATTCCTTCACTGATATACAAAGCCCTGATTTTGTAGCACTGGCTGCCTCTTATAGAATAGCTGGTGAAAAGGTGGCCAAGAGAAATGAATTAAAAAATGCATTGCAACGGATGCTCAATTTCGAAGGCTCTTTTTTATTGGAAGTAAAAGTTTCAAAAGAACAAAATGTATTTCCAATGGTACCACAAGGTTGCAGTGTTTCTGAAATACGTCTTTATTAATTTTAAAATTAAACTTAATTTAAAAATCATGAATCCACAGTCAACGATATTTATAAAAGGAAATTCACTTCCGCCTGGATCAAAACAGGAATATAACATTACGGTATATACTGAAAATCAAATTGGCATCATCAACCGAATCACCATTATTTTTTCCCGAAGAAAAATAAATATTCAAAACCTCAATTCTTCCCCTTCTGAAGTTCCAGGAATTCACAGATTAAATATTGTATTAGAAGAAACGGAAGAAGTTATAAAAAAATTAGTACGTCAAATAGAAAAGCAGGTAGATGTATTAAAAGTCTATTACCATACTAATGATGAAATCATTTGGCAAGAAATGGCTTTATACAAAGTACCGACAGATATAATTGCAGAAAAAGTAAAAGTAGAAAGGTTGCTTCATCAATTTGGTGCAAGAGTGGTAGCCATAAGAAAAGATTTTACAGTATTTGAAACTACCGGCCACCGCGAAGAAACAGATCAGTTAATTAAAACTCTTGAACCATTTGGCCTGATTGAGTTTGTGCGTAGTGCCAGAGTGGCTATCTTTAAAGACAGCGAAGGGCTATATAAAAAAGTAAAAGAATTTGAAAAACAACAACCCAGTGAAGAAGTTGTAGAAAATGAATATCTTGACAGGCAATCAGAAGTATTTACAATGTAATTTCTTAAAATAACAATTTCATCGAAACCACTTAACCAAAATAAATTTTTAAACAATAAAATTTTAAAAAAATAAAATCATGGCAACATTAAATTTTGCAGGTACCCAAGAGAATGTAGTTACCCGAGAAGAATTTCCACTATCAAAGGCGCAGGAAGTTTTAAAAGATGAAGTAGTAGCAATAATCGGGTATGGTGTGCAAGGCCCAGGGCAGGCTCTAAATCAGCGAGACAATGGCATCAATGTAATTGTAGGGCAAAGAAAAAATTCACCTAGCTGGGAAAAGGCATTAAAGGATGGCTTTGTAGAAGGCAAAAGCTTGTTTGAAATAGAAGAGGCATTACAAAGAGGTACGATCATTTGTTACCTGCTGAGTGATGCAGCACAAATAGCGCTTTGGCCCACCGTAAAAAAACATTTGACCAAAGGAAAAGCATTATATTTTTCGCACGGGTTCGGCATTACCTACAATGATCAGACAGGTATTGTACCGCCCAATGATGTAGACGTTTTTTTAGTGGCACCCAAAGGATCAGGCACTTCACTAAGGCGCATGTTTTTAGAAGGCCGCGGGCTGAATAGCAGCTACGCAATTTTTCAGGATGCTACTGGCCATGCTTTTGAAAGAGTAGTTGCACTGGGCATAGCTATTGGATCTGGATATCTTTTTGAAACTAATTTTAAAAAGGAAGTATATAGCGATCTCACAGGCGAGAGAGGTACATTGATGGGCGCAATTCAAGGTATCTTTGCTGCACAGTTTGAGGTGTTGCGCAAAAGGGGCCATTCACCCTCCGAGGCTTTCAATGAAACAGTAGAAGAACTTACCCAATCATTAATGCCGCTGGTTGCAGAAAATGGTATGGATTGGATGTATGCCAATTGTTCTACTACGGCTCAGCGAGGCGCACTTGACTGGTGGAAAAAATTTCGTGATGCTACATTGCCGGTTTTTAATGAGCTATATGATAACGTAGCAAGCGGAAATGAATCTTTACGTTCTATACAATCAAATTCACAAGTTGATTACCGGGAGAAATTACAGGAAGAATTAAAGGAATTGCGTGAAAGTGAACTTTGGCAGGCGGGAAAAACAGTTCGAAGCCTTCGGCCAGAAAATCAGAAGACTTCTAAGAAAGCATCCCCGATAACCGAAGCAATCAATTAATATGTCAAAAAATAGCGAGCCCGGCGAAAGCCCACAACCCAACGAAAGAGAAGTTTTTAAACATTCCTTTTTCGAAGGATTGGAAGTAGCAGATGCAGCAGAAAGATTGAAAAAAATAGTAGTTCACACTCCCTTGATGCTTAATGAAAATTTATCTGCAAAATATCATTGCAATGTATTCTTAAAAAGAGAGGATCTTCAGGTAGTGCGCTCTTATAAATTAAGGGGCGCCTACAACCTGCTGAGCAGTATTTCAGAAGAAGAACGAGCCAAAGGTGTAGTATGCGCAAGCGCAGGTAATCATGCACAAGGCTTTGCCTATTCGTGTAAAAAATTAAAGTGCAAAGGGATTATTTTTATGCCGGTGATTACACCAAGGCAAAAAATAAAACAAACAAAAATGTTTGGGGAAGGGTTTGTACAGATAAAACTTACTGGCGATACGTTTGATAAATGCTCAGAAGCTGCTTTAGCTTTTACAAGTGAACATGGAATGACTTTTATCCCGCCTTTTGATCATCAAAAGATTATTGAAGGGCAAGCCACAGTTGGCTTAGAAATATTAGAGGACCTCTCCAAGGTAGATTATTTATTCGTTCCGGTAGGTGGTGGTGGCCTAGCTTCTGGTGTAAGTTCTTACTTTCACACCTTTTCACCCAGCACCAAAATAGTTGGAATTGAGCCGCAGGGCGCTGCTTCCATGTCTGCAGCTTTTGAACAGGGCAAACCGGTGGAACTTCAGAAAATAGACACCTTTGTGGATGGAGCTTCCGTAACCCGTGTTGGAAATATTACCTACCAAATGTGCAAAGAATTTCTTAGTGAAATGCATGTAGTACCTGAAGGCAAAGTGTGTACAAGTATTTTACAATTATACAATGAAAATGCAATCGTAGCAGAACCCGCAGGCGCACTATCCATAGCTGCACTTGATGACTACGCCTCTGAAATAAAAGGCAAAAATGTAGTCTGCATCATCAGCGGTGGCAACAATGATATAGACCGCATGCAGGAGATTAAAGAAAGGTCATTGCAGTTTGAAGGACTGAAGCATTATTTTTTAATTCGATTTGCACAGAGGCCGGGCGCATTAAAACAATTTGTGAGTGAAGTATTGGGGCCACATGATGACATTGCACGTTTTGAATACATCAAAAAAAATAATAAAGAAGCCGGGCCTGCATTGGTAGGGATCGAGCTTACCGAGAAAAAAGATTATGCCATCTTAAAAAACAATCTTGATAAGTTTCAAGTAAATTATAAAGAATTAAAAAGTGATGAGGATGCTTTTGGATATCTTGTATAATAAATAAAAAAATCCCATAGTTGCCTTTGTCCCCTGTTTAAAAACTAATAAGGTAGAATGTGGTTTTTATTAGGCTGTATTATAATGTACCATATTTTTTATTAAAGGCTATCAGCATGGCTACTACATGATTATAACTTCGTATCCCTTGGGGTTGTTGGTTTAGTTTAAGAAATTTGCTATAAAGCCAGGTAATCGAAGGTTCTATAAAACTTTGGTGTGCACGATTGAATTGTCGCCATACTTCAATATCGCCTTTTACATCTGGGCTCAATAAATCAAAATAGGTTTTAGAAAGAACAGAGTCTGTAGAATAAAGCTCCCTGTTTGCATAGAGAAAAAGATCTAAATAAGTGGAATAATGAAAACGGGGGTCAGCAGAATTGGACGCTGCCAAATAGCCAACAAAATTAGCCTCATCCTCTTTCGCATATCCAAGTTCGTGCGCCAGTTCATGAGTAGCGATATAAGGCCTTAGAAAATTTGGCACTGAAGTATTGGCCTGCGCTTCTCCTGTAAAAGGATTAAAATACCCTGTGAATCCTAAATAATTTCCGGCTCTACTATAAAGTGATTGCTTGATTGAAAATTTACTTTTTTTCAGAAAGGGATATTTTTTTTCTAAATCCCAATAGGCTTCACTGGCTTTTGCAAACAACACCTTATTAGAAATTGAGTCTATTTTACTTTTCTTCATTTCCTGTCTTGAAGCATTAACCCTTTCCAATAATAACTTATTTATAGTATCGAGGTCGCTCACAGAGTATTTATCAGTTGCAAATTGTAACTGAGCGCTAATCCCCTCTCTATTATAATTTAAGCCCCAAAAAATATTGAAAATAATGTAGATCCAGCTACTTAACAGCAGTGCTCTTTTTAGTTTATAAAAAAAATGTTTTCTTTTAAAGCCATACTTACAAACCCCATTTACATTTTTAAAAATTTTGATAAGAAGCCAAATGGCTATTGCAAAATATAATAAATCACCAAGGCTAAATGGAATCCAGTTTGTAATCCCTACAAAAAGAGTTGAGATTTTAGGATAGAGTCCATTGGAATAGTCACGTTCTACCCTGGCTGCATCTAAAGAAAAAATCTTTATTCCTAATATTAATAAAATTGTAAATATCCATACAATATATCCCAGCTTCGGTATTCTTTTCATATTTCTGATACTTTGCCAAATTTCGGCAATTAAAGGAAACAGTAGAAATTCGCTTTAATCCATTTCTAAATCTTACTTTAAAAACTGTTAATACCGAATACCCTTTTTTGAGAGAAAGTAAGTTTCAAGAATGCACTAATGGTTCAGAAGGCACTATTTTAGGGTTATTTTGAAAATTATAAGCAAAATACCTCTATTAATTAGCCGATTTTTATTACCTTCGCTGCCCTTTAATTAATATTATGGGAAACAGGCGTACTTTTGATATAGCTTTTGTTGGACTAAAACCTGGAATACATGTGTTTAATTATGAGGTGGATGATAAGTTCTTTGCAGATTTTAACGAATTAGATATTAAAGGATGTAATGCCAACGTGAAATTAAGCTTGGAGAAAAATACATCTTTTATGTTGTTGAAGTTTGAAGTGATAGGTACAGCAAGTGTTACATGCGACAGATGCAGCAATCCAATTCTTCTGGATCTTTGGGACGAATTTAATCTGATAGTAAAACAGGTGGAAAATCCAGAAGAGATGAATGATAATGAGGAAGATCCTGATATTTTTTATATATCAAGAACTGAAAGCCACTTACACCTGGCCGAATGGATTTATGAATTTGTTTTACTCAGCGTACCCAACCAACGGATGTGTAGCGAAGAAGAAATAGGAGGTCCGCAATGCAATAAAGAAATACTGGCCATGCTTAGCAAAATGCAGAGCAGAACAGTTGAAAATAATAATCCTTTTAAAAAAGGACTGGAAAAATTTAAGAAAAATAAAAATTAATCATATTCAATTTTAGGTTATGCCAAATCCCAAACGCAGGCACAGTCAACAAAGAAGTGCAAAAAGAAGAACTCATTACAAAGCAGATGCACCAACATTAAGTGTGGATAGCACTACAGGCGAAACTCATGTAAGGCACCGCGCTCATGTAAGTGAAGGCAAGCTATACTACAAAGGCAAAGTAGTATCAGAAAAAGCCCCTTCACAGGCCAAGTAACATTCTTTTATTTTATAATCATATTGATCTCCAAAACCAAAGTTTGATTAACTTCAAATTTTGGTTTTGGAGATTTTTTTTTGAATGTGTTGAGGATTTTCAAAAAGAATTTTCTTTTTAATTATACTTTTATACCATGAAAATAGCAATAGATATGATGGGTGGGGACTTTGCCCCACTTGAAGCAGTGAAAGGAATAAGCAAATATTTAGTTTCAGCTCAAAAAGCAATCACGCTTGTTTTGATAGGCGACCAAAACCAATTAGAGCCATTGCTTAAAGAATATGATATCCCAATGGAAAATATTTCTTTGGTGCATTCGTCTCAGGTGATAGAAATGAAAGACCATCCGGCAAAATCTCTTAAAGAGAAACCTGAATCATCTATCTCATTAGGGTTTCAATTGTTGACTACAGAAGCCGTTGATGCTTTCATTAGCGCTGGTAATACAGGCGCCATGATGGTTGGAGCTTTATACAGTATAAAAGCGATTCCGGGAGTAATCCGGCCCGCCATTGGCGCCTATATCCCTAATGAAAACGGGAACCTTTCATTATTAATAGATGTAGGACTTAATTCAGATTGCAAGCCAGACAATTTATCTCAATTTGCCACTTTAGGCAGCCTCTTTTCCGAACACATACTTGGGTACGAACACCCCCGTGTGGCTATGGTAAATATTGGCGCCGAGGAAACAAAAGGAAATCTGTTAAGTCAGGCAGCCTATCCATTATTGAAAGAAAACACCTCAATCAACTTTATCGGCAATGCCGAAGGCCGCGATTTATTAATGAATAAAGCCGAGGTATATGTTTGTGATGGCTTTACCGGAAATGTGATACTTAAATTTGCTGAGTCAATATATGATCTGGTAAAAGCCAGAAATATTAATGATGAACATTTCAACCGTTTCAATTTTGAATCTTATGGTGGCGTGCCGGTATTGGGAGTAAATAAACCGGTGATCATAGGTCATGGCATTTCAGGTGCAGAGGCTTTTAAAAACATGATCATGATCGCACAAAAAATGATTGCTATAGGTTTTGTTGAAAAAATTAAAGGGCATTTTAATTCCTAAGTACAATAATCATTGAATAGTTGTTAGCCAAATACTTATTAAAAAGATGGGTTAGGATGGAGTATAAATTGCTTTTAATACTCTTTTTAGTAAGTAGCCCTTTGATTTCGATGTGTCAAAAGGATAGCATCGTAAAAAAAATAGAGAAGCGTAATTTTATTAATAACCTCATCAACAATTTCAGGCATGATACCTCAGAAGTAAACAGTGCCAATGACCTTAAACGAAATGATGAAAGATATGCACCCTACAGCGGTCTCATCATCCGTTACATCTATATAAAAAAATTACCCTTCGGAACACCATTTAATGAAAATGGAAAAAAAATCAACAATGTATTGATTTCAATTGCAAATACATTACATCATTTAACCAAAACAGACGTAATAGGGAAAAATCTATTTTATAAGGAAAATGATACCATCAATCCCTTTATAATGGCAGATAATGAGCGATTTTTACGGCAGCTTCCTTATGTGCAGGATGCTGAGTTTGCCGTAGTGCCAGTAAGCCTAATCTCTGATTCTGCCGATATTATTGTATCCGTAAAAGACGTCTTTTCGTTGGGCGGCTCTATTGGATCCTTAGGGTTAAAAAAGAGTCAGGTGGAGGCGAGAGAAGACAACTTTTCTGGCAGTGGTAATGCCGCTGTATTATATGGTCTTTATGATGTTTCTAGAAATAATAAATTAAGCCTTGGGGGAGAATTTATCCGTAGAAATATAGGTGGCAGTTTTATAAATGGCTCAATAGGATATAAAAGCAACGATAATATTTATGGCGGCCCGCGCGAAGAAAGAAACTATTACATCCGCTTCGAAAAGCCATTGATTAATCGTTATATGCAATGGATATACGACTTCAGTACCTCCTATCATCAAAGCTCTAATCGTTATTTTATTGATAGTCTTTATATGTCCGATTTTAGATTTTCATTTTTCAATATTGATACATGGGCAGGTTACAATATCAGAGCAAAAGAATTTACCAAAAAAGAAGAAGCTTCAAGATTAAGAAAATTAGTAAGCATACGATATGTAAACACTCATTTTTTTTCTATTCCTGAAAAATTTGAACAACAATATTTTTATCGGTATGCTAATCTGCAGGCAGCATTAACTTCTATTTCTTTTTATCGTCAAAACTTTTATAAGACACAGTTTATTTATGGATTTGGCAGAAACGAAGATATACCTGAAGGTTTGCTCATGAGCTTTACAACCGGCTATACTATTAAAAATACTTTACGAAGGCCCTTTCTGGGATTTAATTATGAGCGATATCATTTTAATGATAAGAAAAATTATATAGGCTATATCATCCGTGCCGAAGGCTACCTCAATAAAAAAAGTATTGAGGATATTAATTTATTACTGGGTGTTACCTACTTTGATCATTTAAAGCAGATAGGAAAAAAATGGAAACAAAGATTCTTTTTAAATCTGGACATAGCACAACAGGTAAATTCAGTATTGAATGAACCGCTGTACCTAAACAGTAATTTTGGACTACCAGAATACGGCAATAACTTAATCGGCGGAACATTGCGTGCTACAATAAAAGCTGAATCTGTATTTTTTAGCCCATGGTCAATTGCTTCTTTTAAGATTGCACCATTTATTTTTTCAAATGTGAGTGTTTTTTCCCCATATAATTACCAAACAAAAGTTTATCCACTTATTGGCGGAGGAATACGTACCAGAAATGAAAGTTTTGTTTTTGGAACTATTGAACTGCGTGGATTTTATTTTCCTGTGAAAAACTTCCATAATAGTAATTTTAGTATTTCACTCAGTACCAATTTGATATTCAAATACAATAACCAATTTGTAAACAAACCAGATTTTATTAAAATAAATTGACTTTTAATTTGAAGCACCTAAATTAAATTTCGAATGGTCAGGATTAAACCTAATTGCCAAGAAAATATTTACAACTCATACCAAAATGATAATGCTCATTCCATTTCAAATGTTTTCAAAAAATACTTTCACACATACTTTGAATTAATATTTTGGACCATTGCGCTCACCGCCTTATTTACCCTCAACCCATCACAAGAGTCTCATTTCAGCCTTTGTTTGTTTAAAAATCTGGGATTGCAATTTTGCCCTGGATGTGGCCTGGGGCATTCTATTTCATATTTGCTTCATGGCTACTTAAAGGCATCCATAAATGCACATCCATTAGGAATAATAGCTTTCCTTATAATTTTAAATCGGATATTCCAGTTAATTAAACATAATTTGTAATTACAAAAAAACAAAAACGATGCAGTTTCAAACCGGTCATACAGATATCAACCCCACCTTACTTCAAATGCTTCATGATATTACGCCAGAGGAGTTGTACACCATTAATGCAAGAGTGGGTGGTTTTAGTGAAAGTCAGATAAATCAGTTTTGTATTTTCTATCGTTCCAAAAGAAAAGATCCGCAAATAATTCTGATTCTCACCTTACTGGGCTTCTTTGGCGTTGCCGGCATACAAAGGTTTGTCTTAGATCAGATTGGCATGGGTATTTTATACTTTCTTACAGCTGGCCTTTGTTTTATAGGCACCATTGTAGATGCGGTAAATTATAAAAGCCTATCAATGGAATATAATAGTAAAAAGATAGTAGAAACTATGGCTTTACTGAATATGATTAAATAAACATACTGAATTATGCCTGCTCAAGAATTACTTCAGTTGAAAACTGATTCTTTTGGGGCCCCACTGTATTTCCACCTTACCCTGTTTACTAATCGAGAAAGACAATTGCTCTGCAGGTGGGTTTTGGGTTAATACCGGTACATTTACCCGCAAAGCATCCTCTTCTATTTTGTATGAAAAAGCGCCCCATTGATCCCATATTTTATTAAATATCAGGATGGCTTTATCGCCATTGAACACTGTAAAAAATCCGTATTTACCGGCAGGTAATTTTTTGCCATCTATCGTAATATCCTTATCAGTCTGAAACCAAGTAGCTTCATTAGCACCGGTGCGCCATACTTTTCCTTCCATAGGTTCTAGGTTTACACCTACTATTCTACCTTTTAGTGAAGGCTTACTGTAGTTAATGGTAATAGTTGCCCCACTTTCTATTTTCTGAGTTACCTCAGCTGGTGGGCTCGGCCTTTTGGATTTATCCTCGGCCGGTTTTTGAGCCTGTACCTGAAATATGATTGTCAATAATGCTAAAACCGAAAATAGCTTTTTCATATATTTAATTTTTATTTTTTAAAAAAAATTGTTATAGTAAAATTAGTTATTTTATAGAAGCCAATAGCAATTTGAGGTAACTTATGAAATGATTAGCAGGTTTCAATTGTTCAAATTTTAATTTTAATCATTCTATCTCTGAACTTTTTGATTTAAACATAACATTTGAATTATATTTGCGCCCTATTCATGGCCCCGTAGCTCAGTGGATAGAGCAACAGCCTTCTAAGCTGTGGGTCGAACGTTCGAGTCGTTCCGGGGTCACTTCTTCTAATCCAGCCTTTCTACCTGATTTTTATTCATTCTCCCACCTCACTTTATTCATATTTGAAGAAAATCATCAAAATTAAAAATTAAATCAACTAACTATCACCTACAAGTGTCCCCTTTTATGATTATTTATATCAATTCATATTAAATATCTTGCGTTCAGTCAATACGAAAGGGAAATATTTTCTTAAAAATTATGGAAGTACAAATTGAATCCAGTTGGAAGAATGTTTTAAAAGATGAATTTGAGAAATCATATTTTGGCCAATTAACTACTTTCTTAAAATTTGAAAAAGCGGCGGGTAAAATTATTTATCCACCCGGGAGCCTAATTTTTAATGCATTTACACAAACACCTTTTGATAATGTAAAGGTGGTCATACTTGGTCAGGATCCTTATCACAATCCGGCGCAGGCACATGGGTTGAGTTTTTCTGTTCCTGAAAAAATTCCATTACCTCCTTCATTAATTAATATTTTTAAAGAACTAAAAACTGATTTAGGCGTTGAGCCCCCTCAGTCTGGCAACCTGACTAAATGGGCTAAACAAGGCGTACTACTTTTAAATTCATCTTTAACAGTACGACAGAATGAGCCCGAAAGCCATGCACGTGCCGGTTGGACTATTTTTACGGATGAAGTAATTAAAAAAATTTCAGGCCAGCGCACAGGTGTAGTATTCTTGCTCTGGGGAAGGTACGCTCATGAAAAGCAACAGCTTATTGATGAAACAAAGCATTTTGTATTAAAAGCTGCCCATCCTTCGCCCCTAAGTGCCAACAAAGGATTTTTTGGATGTAAACATTTTTCCAAAACAAATGAAATTCTGATGAGTGAGAAAAAATCACCCATAGACTGGAGCATAAATTAAAAAAGCCAATGATCAAGAAAATATTTGCAACCTTATTTGCCATTTGGGCTCTTGTATTTTTTATAATTACACTTTTACCCGTTGCATTATTCATGTGGGTAATTGGGCTAATCAAAGAGCCTCGTCGTACTCAAATTTTCAGAATAATCTCAAATATATGGATGCGCCTTTTCTTCTTCATCACCGGCTGCCGGATAAAAATAAATGGAATTGAAAATTTTAAAAAAGGGAAGAATTATATTATCACTTGCAATCATAATTCCTTAATGGATGTACCTGTTACCACTCCATTTATTCCTGGGGCCAACAAAACAATTGCAAAAGCAGAGATGACAAAAATTCCATTTTTTGGATTGATTTACAAAAGAGGATCAGTGCTTGTAAATAGAAATGATAAAAACAGCAGAAAAGAAAGTTTTAAAAAAATGAAAGATGTTTTAGCTATGGGTATGCACATGTGCATTTACCCGGAAGGCACCCGTAACAAAACAGGTGAACCATTAAAAGATTTTCATGATGGGGCATTTAAACTGGCACATGACACCAATACGGATATTCTGCCTGCAATACTATTTGGCACTAAGGAAATTTTACCGCCTGGAAAAAAAATTTATTTTTGGCCGGGAAAAATGGAAATAAATTTTCTGCCACCAGTGCATAGCCTCCCAGAAGAATCATTTGAAAACTTAAAGGGAAGAGTTTTTAAAATTATGTACCAATATATAGAAGATCGTACATCTACAAAGTAAATAGCTTATTCTATCATTTTATTTCTCATACCATACATGATAAGCCCGCCAATCGTTTTTGCACCTACTTTATTTTTCATATTCTGACGAATAGTTTCTATAGTACGGGGGCTAAGGAAAATTATTTTAGAGATCTCATCTGTTGTTTTATCCTCGCCAAGTAATTGCAATATTTTTAATTCCTTTTCAGAAAATGAGACCGGCACCTGCATTCCAAAATTTTTACGGCCATTCTTTTTCTGCATAAGTTTACCCATTACAGCATTATTCACCAACTGATTAAAATAAAAATCTTCATTCATGCAGGTAAGAATAGCTTCATAGATTTCATCAGGATCTGTAGTCTTGGTCAAATATGCATTTGCGCCCATCTCCATCATCTTGCTGATCATTTGCTGATCATCGTACATGGTAAGCACAATTATTTTTAGATCATCGTATTCTTTACGCAGTACTTCTATTGCATGTATCCCATCTATTTCAGGCATACGAATATCCATTAAAAGTACGTCAGGCTTTTTGATTGAGATTTTATGAATTAAATCTTTTCCATCTTCGGCTTCCCAAATCATTTTCAGGTTATCGCGAGTGCTTAGCGCCATTTTTATTCCATCGCGGAAGATTTTATGGTCATCGGCAATTGCAACTTTAATCACGTTTAGTGCAGGCATTCAAGTACAGTTAGGGTCAGTGGTTTGAGTTTTATTAACGTATCTTTTTTCATTCTATTTTACAGGAAACAAAAATTTCTGAAATTTTCCGCATTTCCAATAGGAAACTCCCTATGTGGCAACCGTAAATCTAACGATTTCAGTATTAAAAGTCATATTTTTTATTTTTTCCGGTCAAAAAATTACAATTCTTGCCCAAATACCAACTGCCACAGAAGGAAAATATCCTCATTGCCCATTTAAAAAATTAATTACAAATCAAAAATTCATACCCGCTCATCAGCAACCAAAACGTATAATTACGAGCCAAAAATTTTCTTTTGCCGTAAAAATCACTGTAAAAAAGTTCATTTTCTTTATAGTAAATTTACTATATTTACGTGGTATTACTACGTTTTTTTACGATATTATTTATCGTAAAATTCCGACCAAATACAGTAAAGACGCGCATTTCAGAGAATTATCACCATTCAATTCAAAAAATGGCTGTTGTAGAAAAAAGTGGTTTTATAGAAGTTAGCATTCTGAATTACCAAAATTAAAAAATTGTAAAAACCAATAATAAAACAAAACACATGACACAAATTGCACAACCTGAAATCAAAAATCTCGCTGAAGTAGGCGAAGACATTGGACTGGCAGAAGGCAAAGCATTAGTTGCCAACTTTAGAGCTGCTAATCCCGAAGCAGTACCTGGCTATTACATTGGCCGCAACATCCTTGATCAGATTTTAAATCAACCGGGATGTGTAGGAATCAATTTCCGTAAATGCCTTGCTGAAAATGGCGAAGAGCATTTAGTTTACACTGGCGTTGATGCTGACGGTAAAGATATTATCAGCTTTACTTCAGTAACAGCTAATGGCGAAATGGTTAAAGAAAATGGTATAGTGGCAGACCGTACTATCATTTGGTGGGATATTTTCCTTTAATAATTGCCTTACAAATTTTTGATTTCTGAAATATGTAGTTATATTTGATCTATAAAATTTAACTGCTATTTTAAAAATACTCGCTTTTTCAGGGATTCTTTCCCATTTATTACCCTTAGTTTTTTTTCTCATTTTCAAAAGAAAACATAGAGAGAAAAAATTATGGGTAATTTTTTTTTATATCCTTTACTGCTTTGTGAATGATGTACTAAGCATTTATTTTCAATTCAAGCATTCCAGTGTTGGCCACTATTTATTACCTGCTTTTACAATAATGGAATTTTCATTTCTTTCCTACTTTTTCATTTTAATTTTCTCAAAGCCTAAAGTAAAGACTATAATTAAAATAATTTGGCTTTCATTTACGTCCTTTGCTTGTATTGATTATTTTATCCTTAATAAATTGGAATCTTTGGACTCCTTTACTATTGGTATAGAATCAATGCTCATAATCCTGTTTGCTATCTATTTTTTATATATCAATTTAAAGGATTCAGTGAATTTTTCCATATATTCAACCTTTAATTTCTGGATAGTAATAACATTACTACTGTATTTTGCCGGTACATTTTTCATTTATTTATTAGTAGAAAGCAATAGGTATAATGTTGAATTCAGAAAAATTTATGTCATTTTAAACAGTTCTTTTAATATCATAAAAAATATACTTTTTACGATTGCTATTTGCATGAAAATTAAGCCAACAATACTTGATACCTCCAAACCAAACATAGACCTTGATGACGATTTTATCATAAACAGAACACCCTAACTGCTGAATCTACATGTTTTTTTTACAAATATTTGGATCCCTCAATTCCTCAACAGTCACTTTGTTGGGCACATTTGGAATGTGTATTATGGCAATAGCTGTCATTACTGTTTTAGTAATGCATCAGCGTAGGGTTTTCAGATTTAACAGGCAGCTTCACAAAATGGAAGAAGAGAAACAACAAATGCTGCTTCGCGCCTCCATTAAATTTCAAGAAGAAGAAAGGTCTAGGATAGCTGCTGATCTGCATGATGATGCCGGCCCATTATTGGCCACGGCAAGATTATATTTAAATGAAAATCTTATTCACCAAGACACCGCTACACAATTGCAGTCCTTATTTAGCGCTAAGCAAATAATTGATGATTCAATTGTTCTTATAAGAAATATTTCTCACAGTCTGCTTCCTCCTACGCTTAAGAACTTTGGCCTTGAAGCCGCTACCAAAGACCTCTTTGATAGAATAAATGGCTCAGGTGTAATTAACGCGAGTGCTCGCTTTCATGATAATCGGGAAAGGCTCAATGATGAACAGGAATTATTGGTCTTCAGGGTAATACAGGAGCTCGTTACGAATATACTTAAACATAGTAGCGCGGGTTTTATTCATCTTACTCAGAATGCACAAGGGAATAGCGTTTATTTTCGGATTCACCACGATGGCAAAGGAATTCTACAATCACAATTTGATCAGCTCGAACACGGTTCACATGGCCTGGGGCTAAAGAATATTCAGAGTCGTATACGTGTTTTAAAGGGAAATATCTTTTTTGAAATAGACAGTACCCATACTTATTATAAAATAACCATTGAAATACCCCGTACACCACCCGACTAATTTTATGAGCTAATATTTTGTTCCGAATTGCTTTTTTCTATAATTTTAAAAATATGACCCCCGATATTATTAAAGTTGCGATTGCAGATGATCATAAGATTTTTCGAAAAGGCGTGATTCTCTCTCTAAAGCCCTATCACAATATAGAATTTATTATGGAGGCTGAAAATGGAGAAGAGTTGATTAAATCCATTGAAAAAAATTTACCTGACGTAGTACTTATGGATCTGAAAATGCCTGTGAAAGATGGTATTGAAACTACCAAACATCTCAATAAACATTTTCCTTCAGTAAGAGTTCTTATTCTCACCACTTTTGATGATGAAAGATTTGTTGGCCACCTGATGGAAAGCGGCGCCAATGGATACCTCCTTAAAAATACTGACCCTTCAGAAATAAAACAAGGAATAATGGATGTAATGAAGACCGGATTTTATTTAAATAATTTTGTAAATAGGGTTTTAATAAAAAAGAATTACTCAAAACAAAAATTTAATCCAAATTTAAGTAGTGAAATTGTGGTAAGCGATCGTGAAAAAGAAGTACTTTCTCTTGTTTGTATGGAGTATACAGCTCAGGAAATTGCACAGAAGATGGATATTAGCCCTCGCACAGTAGAGGCAATAAAGGATAGGCTGATGGAAAGATTTGGAGTAAAAAATTCAGTAGGCCTTGTATTTTTCGCTATGAAAAATTCATTGATAGATTAATAACTTAAAAGCACATTTCTGGCACTTCGCCCTCTATAATAAGTTCCCCCTCAGTTTTATCTTGTATTTCTTCTACTGTTACTCCTGGCGCTCTTTCCAATAATTTAAATCCATTTTGATTTATTTCTAAGAAAGCTAAATCTGTAACTATTCGTTTTACACAATGAACCCCGGTCAAAGGAAGAGAACATTTTTGTAGCAATTTTGACTCACCTTTTTTATTGGTATGCATCATAGCTACAATTATATTTTGAGCACTTGCCACAAGATCCATTGCACCTCCCATACCTTTCACTAATTTCCCAGGTATTTTCCAACTGGCAATATCACCATTCTCACTTACTTCCATAGCGCCTAATACTGTAAGGTCCACTTTACCAGCTCTAATCATACCAAAACTCATTGCGCTGTCAAAAAAAACTGAGCCTGCAAGTGTGGTAATTGTTTGCTTTCCTGCATTAATCAAGTCTGCATCCTCTTCGCCGGCAATGGGAAATGGCCCCATTCCCAATAGTCCGTTTTCAGATTGCAGTGTTACATTGATACCCTCGGGGATGTAATTGGCTACCAAAGTAGGAATACCAATTCCCAGATTAACATAGTAGCCATCTTTTAATTCCTTTGCTATCCTTTGGGCAATTTGTTCTTTACTAAGCATAGGTTCTACTTATTAAATCATTAAAAATTTTATGTTACTTTTCCCTTACTGTTCTTTGTTCTATTCGTTTTTCATAATTAGTTCCCTGAAATATGCGGTGCACATAAATACCGGGGGTATGTATATAATCAGGATTCAATTCACCCGGCTGTACGAGTTCTTCCACCTCAGCAATGGTGATTTTCCCTGCCATTGCCATTAAGGGATTAAAATTCCTAGCAGTTTCTTTATAAATAAGATTGCCCAGATGATCGCCCTTCCATGCCTTTACCAATGCAAAATCAGCATTAAAAGCGTATTCCATCAAATAATCCTTTCCATTAAAATTCCTCACTTCTTTGCCCTCTGCCACCTCTGTACCCACCCCTGCCGGTGTATAAATTACAGGCATTCCATATCCTGAAGCCATACATCTCGTTGCTAATGTACCCTGCGGTATCAAGTCCACCTCCATCTCACCACTTAAAAGTTGCCTTTCAAATTCTGCATTTTCGCCTACATAGCTTGCTATCATTTTCTTTACCTGCTTCTTCTTCAACAAAAGTCCAATACCAAAATCATCCACTCCAGCATTATTACTGATGCAGGTAATTTTTTGCACATTCAACTGAACCAATGCCGCAATACAATTTTCAGGAATACCGCATAATCCAAATCCCCCGAGCATTATCACGCTTTCATCACGGATATCAAAAAGAGCTTCATTTGCATTTTTATAAACTTTATTCATAATTATTTATTGAAGATGGTTATTTGGAAGCAGACGGCTTATGCACTCTTGGTAATTTTATATCCTTTTCTCGTTGTTTTTGTTCGTAAAGGCTATCAAGAAAAACTTTCATAATTTCAGGGTGCGCTGCATACCAATTATAACTTCTATTGTAATTTACTGAATCCGTATGATTTATTTTCAATGCTTCATTAGTAAGCCAGTCAAGTGAAGCTTGCTTATTAATAGAGGTATCATGTGCTGCTAACTCGTTTGTCAAACTCTGTGCCTCCAATACATCCCACAGCACGTTTTTCATTTTTTCGGGCGGCAGTATGCCTGAAGGAATACGCTGTTTTCCTGAACAGGAAAATAAGAGGAATAAAACAGCAAAAAGGAAAAAAAATCTACTCATTATTTTAATTCATCGCGATATTTAGAGGCTGACGAAATATCTAATTTCTGCAAAAAATCTAAAGCTCTGGATTTATCTGCGGGGTTAGCTTTAGAGAAAATCTTTATCAGCTCTTGTGATTTTCCCTGAAAAAAAAACTGTAGAATCATAGTATTAGGATTTTCTACATTAAACGAATTAAGCTGGCTTAGGGTATTTAAAACCTGATTGCGCGCACCTGCCTCATCAGTATATAATTGATCCATTCCTAACCTGTAATAATTATAGATTACATCGTGAATGATGTTATACCTGCTATTCAGTAGGTTTTCAGCCAACCAATACCTGTTGCGGGTTCCATCAAATGCCTTCCATCCTGAAATATTTTTCCCCTCCGGAGAATTGTTCACAATATTCTGTGCCTTTTGAAAATAAGCCATTCCGCCTCTTGGCGAAAAACTATCATAGTCAAATCCTAAAATAATATTGATCCAATAAGCAACTACGGCAGTCAGATTGGATGCAAGAGGATCTGTTCCACTCACACGAGTATCACTAAATAATAATTGCTGAAATTCTGCATAGCTGAAAATCAGGTCGTTATCCTGATAATTAATTACCGGAGAGATATAGGAAGTATTGAAAACAGGCCTCCCCGATTGGATTGTTAAAGATGCTTTATAAACGTTAGCATCCCCAGCAGGCTCCAGATTGAACAAAAAACTACAATCAATCTTTTCTTTGGTTGTGAAGTTATCCTTACTCCATTTACGAGTATTTATAAAATCATTTAATGCAGACTGCAATGTCTGGAATACTTTTTTATCTACGTTATTTCCAACACGGTTACTTATAACACTTACGCGTGCACGAAGCTCCTGAGCATGGCTCTTAATGCCTATAAACGTGAATGCGAATATTAAAATTAATTTATTCATGACGGTAACGATGTATAAAGTCAACGATATCTTTGGCCGCTTCCTTTTTGGATTGTAAAGGAAATGAAGCCTCTTTGCCATTCTTTTCAAAAATAACAATTTTGTTAGTATCAAATCCAAATCCGCTTCCGGTGTCTCTTAAAGAATTCATAACTATCATATCTGCATTTTTTTCACTCAGCTTTTTACGCGCATTATCCGCTTCATTTTCTGTTTCCAGGGCAAACCCAATTAAGGTTTGGTGAGAAGCCTTTTTGACGCCAAGTGCATGAAGTATATCTCTTGTTTTCTTTAATTGCAACTGCAATGAATCTCCTGATTTTTTTATTTTCTGGATAGCAACTTGTTCAGGTGTATAATCGGCAACCGCAGCAGCCATGCATAAAACATCTGCTTCTGTTGAAAAATTCATAACTGAATTATACATTTCTTCGGCAGATGTAACATTTAAAGTGGTAATTCCTTGTGTTACGGGTTCATTTGTAGGGCCAAGAATCAAGGTTACACTTGCGCCACGTTTATAAAATTCCTCTGCTATAGCTATTCCCATCTTGCCCGAAGAATGATTACTGATATATCTAACCGGGTCGATAGCTTCTTGTGTAGGCCCAGCAGAAATCACCACTTTGCTTGCTATAAAATCCTTTGTGCTCAGAAAAAATTCGTTTAAAAAATTCACGATCATCTCAGGCTCACACATGCGCCCCTCTCCGGACAAGCCGCTGGCCAATTCCCCCTTACCCACAGGAAGAAAAATAACTCCCCGGTTTTTAAGCGTTTGAATGTTTTTTACAATCGCAGGCTGCTTCCACATATCATCATCCATTGCTGGGGCTACTATGGTAGGGCATTGCAATGAAAAATACACTGTGAGAAACAGATTGTCGCAGATGCCACTGGCCATTTTTGCTATTGAATTAAAAGTAGCAGGTGCTACCAGAAAAATATCCGCCCATCGGGCAAGCAATACATGATTTTCCCATAGCCCTTCATTAAATAATTCTGTATGCACCTTATTCTTTGAAAGTGTAGAAAAGGTAAGCGGTGTCACAAAATTAGTAGCATCCTTAGTCATAATAATTTTCACCTCTGCCCCTTCCCGAATAAGGTCTCGCACTAAAAATGCAGTTTTATAAACGGCGATACTGCCGGTAATACCCAGCAAAATTTTTTTTCCTTTAAGCATAAATTAAAAAAGGCGGTCTTTACACCGCCTTAAAATTATTTAATGTTTTATAGAAATAAATAAATTAATCAAATAAATTATCCTCATTACGACGATAATATACCTTATCCTCCATAAACTCTTCATTAGCTAATATTGCAGGATTGGGCATTCTTTCGTACGCTTTGGAAATTTCTATTTGTTCTTTATTTTCATGAATCTCCTCCAGGCTATCAGTATGGCTGGCAAATTCTTCCAATTTATTATGTAATTCTTCTTTAATGGTAATATTGATTTGATTGGCCCTCTTTGCCATTACTACAATAGACTCATACAAATTACCGGTTTTATTCTTAATATCTACCAGGTTCTGAGTCTCAATTACATTTGATGTATTAGAGTTCTGTTGACGCCTTAACTTGCTCATTTTGAATTTTTTTAATGTTTGTAACGCTTAAATTTTTATATTCTTCAGCTTCTTTTAGTAATTTACTTTCAGGATAACGATCGGCAAAATCAAAGTAAGCCGTACCTACCTTTTCATATCTCTCCTCCTGCTTATCCGGTACGCTCAGCTTAGCAAATTCATAATATGACTTTATTGCCATCAACATATACTCATCTCCTCTGGGTGTTTCAGGATAATTATTTAATAGATCTGTAAAAGAAATTCCGGCTGCCCTGTATTGTTGAATATTATAATAAAGCTTTGCAGACTTATAATCTTTTAGCTCCAATTTACCTCTGGACAATGCGATAATATTTGTGGCCTCTGCTACCCTACTGCTATTGGGGTACCTGTTAATGAAAGATTGCATCATCCCTATTCCCTTCTGCGTATTCGCCTGATCTAATTCCACCTTGGGTGATTGCTTATAATAAGTATAAGCATCCATATAAGCCATTTCCTCAGCACGAGGACTATTCGGGAAAATGCCTAAAAACCCTTTGAAAAGGTTTTCTGCATCTAAGTAGTTTTTCTGATAATAGGAGCAATAGGCATACTTATAATATAAGTCCTCAAATTTTTCAGACCCTTTAAAGACTGGGAATAGTTCGCGATAGAGTTCTTCGGCATTCTTGTAGCTTTTATTTGCATAGTATTCATCTGCCTTTTTAAGCTTATAATCATAATCAGTGCTTTTAAGCACTTTATTAAAATTATTATTGCATGAAGAAAGTATAGAAAATGCCAGAAAAGCTTTAAAAAATATTTTCATAAAAGAGCCGCAAAATTAGGTAATTCCTTGCAAATATGGAAGTAAAATATAAAGCGCCAAAACAGTACTAGTTAGTATTTTGTTAATTGACCTTGTGACACCCAAAAATAAAAAACCCCTCCCAAAAGGGAAGGGTTTATAATTGAGCAAAAAGTGATACTATTTAGATTTAATATCTACCGTATTAGCATCTCCACCACCTACTACACAATTCACGTCTATACGATCTGCACTGATTCCTTCTTTTTCTGTAAGGTAAGTTTTGATTGCATTTACTCTGCGGTTGCAAAGTGCCTGAGAAGCTTTTGAAGCTGCAGGATAGCCAGTTACAGTAATAGAGCAATTAGCGCTATTTTTTAATTTAGAAGCTACTGTAGCTAACATTGCTTTAGCATCGCTGCTAAGTGCATTATTAGAACCTTTGAATGAAATGCTTGGCAAATCACCAATTGTGCAACCTGCTGGTGCTTCAGCTACACGGTTTTTGCAACATTCAGGATCTGGGCATTTACCTACACCATCAGCATCTACTGGTTGGCAATATGTAGGAGTAATCAATTCTTTGTCTTTGTAATCTGGTACACCATCACCGTCAGTATCAAGTGGGCAACCATGAGAATCTACCTTTACACCTGCTGGTGTTCCTGGGCATCTGTCAAGTTGATCCACTACACCATCTCCATCGGCATCATCAAATACTGGTTTAGGCAGTTTCATGTGCTTAGGATTGTTGAGTTCGCTGTATGCATAATCCAAAGGATTAACCCACCATAATGGTTCTATAGATTTAGAACCTAAGTTGAAGTTAAGACCTACAGAAACATAATTATAAGAATCGTAATCGCGAGTTTGTGCTGCATCACCTGCTGGGTGCTCTTGCCATTGTTGGCCATCCAACAAATCATCTTTTATAAAGGTAAATCTGTCTTCAATTGCAAGATTTACTCTTTTACCCAATTTGAAAGCAATACCACCTAATACAGTTCCAGATGGCTTCAATGTTTGACCAAACAAAGTAGCTGAATTAGCTTTATTATTTTCAGCATTTGTTTCATAAGAATTGTCCATCAAGCTCTTTAATTGATTACGGATATCTTTTTTATTAGTATATCCTGAGCTGGTAATAGAACCAAAATTATAAGGTGTGCTTCCATTAAGTGCATTAATCTTAGTATCATATATAGTAGCGCCAATACCCAAACCAGCATAAATCACCATGCCTGTTTTTTGCTTATGAAAGCGGATATTATTCAAGGTAAAGATTCCTTGAAGGCCTAAATCCTGTACATGAGTTCTGTAGTTATAATATACAGGTGTTCCAAAATATTTTGTGTTCCAAGCTGGATTATTTTGGTAATTAATAGAAGATTTCCAGTTTTGGCCTTTACCTACACCATAAAGGTATTGCAACCTTACGGAAAACAAATAACCTAAAGCCTTGCGAAAATGTACGCCAAATCCCGCTGTTGGTAATTTAGCAGATACATCGCCGCTTACGGAAAACATACCACCGGAAATACCGAATTCCATTTGATTGCGCGGCTTAGCCGGGAAATCATAGGTGTTATTCATAAACTCATTTTGCTGTGCCTGACCTTTCGAGGAAATAACACTTGAGTCATAAATGTTATATACACCACTATCCTGGGCAAAAGTGCCGAAGGATAAAAGGGAAAATATCCCCAGAAATAATAATGTTAACTTTTTGCTTGCCATAACTTTTTAATTAAAAATTTCTTAAATAAACTAAAATTGAACCGCAAAAATATCAAACGAAACCCAATAATCAAATTTTTTTTGTCAAAATCTTTAGATATTGAGCAGTTTACACATTCTTACAAATTTGAAAACAAAGACAACTTAATCAAATACTATGCTGCTTTTGAAAAAAAAAGATTCTTAATTTTTACAATAATGAGATTTTTCCCTTCTGAAAATCTGGGTCAGGTATCAACAAAAAATTGAACAGAATAAGAATAATATTATCTGTATTATTGCCGTCATTTAGATTTAGATGCAATTTACCAAAAACATTATAGCGGATGAGCTCAAAATATTTGAGAGCAAGTTTTCGGCTTCTGTAAAAAGCAGTGCGCCACTTCTGGATCGCATAATGAAATACATCATAAAAAGAAAAGGAAAGCAATTGCGCCCCATGTTTGTTTTTCTAAGTGCTAAATTATTTGCCCCCGTAAATGAATCTACTTATCATGCTGCTGCGCTTGTAGAATTACTTCATACTGCCACTCTGGTGCACGATGATGTAGTAGATGAATCACTGGAAAGGCGAAGTTTTTTCTCTATAAATGCAATCTGGAAAAATAAAATCGCTGTTTTGGTGGGCGATTACCTCTTGTCTAAAGGCTTATTATTGGCGATAGATTCTAATGAATTTGAACAACTGAGGCTGGTATCTGAGGCTGTCAAACAAATGAGCGAAGGTGAATTATTACAGATAGAAAAATCCCGCAAACTTAACCTGAGTGAGGATATCTATTTTGAAATCATCAGAAATAAAACCGCCTCTTTACTCGCTGCATCCTGTGGTGTAGGCGCATGGAGTACCAGTAATGATCACGAAATTACCAGAATCATGAAGGACTTTGGTGAAAAAGCAGGAATTGCTTTTCAGATTAAGGACGACTTGTTTGATTATGGCACTTCCAATGTGGGTAAGCCTACAGGCAATGACCTGAAAGAAAAAAAACTTACCCTTCCTCTTATTTATACGCTCAATACTGTAACTTCCGAAAAGAGAAGAAAGATTATTTACATCATTAAAAATGAAAATAAAAAATCGGATAAAATAAAATTTGTGCTTGATGAAGTAAATGCAGCAGGGGGCATTAAATATGCAGAAATGAAAATGGAATTTTACAAAAATGAGGCTTTAAATATTTTAAAACACTTTCCCGAAAGTGATGTGCGGGTAGCTTTAGAAGAATTAGTAAATTATACTACAGGAAGAAAGTATTAATAACCGAATTTCATATTTTTTATCTTCTTATTTTTTTAATGGAAAAAAGATGGACCATATTAAAGTGTAATGATGAAGCAATAGTAAGTGAGCTTTCGCAATCACTGAATATAAGTCCATCACTTGCCAGCCTACTTGTACAACGGGGCATTGACAATTTTGCAAAAGCTAAAAATTTTTTCAGGCCTACTCTTGAATTGCTGCACGACCCCTTTCTTATGAAGGATATGGATAAGGCCGTAAGCCGTATTATCGCTGCAATTGCAGCAAAAGAAAATATCCTCATTTTTGGCGACTACGATGTAGATGGTACTACTTCTGTAGCTCTACTTTTCAGGTATTTAAAAAAGATTTATACAGAAGAAAGAATAAACTTTTACATACCGCACAGGTACCGGGAAGGCTACGGAATTAGCCGCCAGGGAATTGATTATGCAAAAGCGAATAACTATTCATTAGTCATTTCTCTGGATTGCGGGATCAAGTCAATAGAACTTATCGGGTATGCTTCTACGTTAGGTGTGGACTTTATTATTTGCGACCATCATTTGCCTGATAAAGATTTACCACCCGCTTTTGCTATCTTAAATGCAAAACAGAAGGATTGCAACTATCCCTACAAAGAATTATGTGGCTGCGGCGTGACTTTTAAATTAGTATCGGCCCTATCACAACGTTTAGGGGTAAACGAAGAAATATATTTAAGCCTATTAGATCTGGTGGTAACTGCAATAGGGGCAGACATTGTACCAATGACCGGCGAAAACAGGGTACTCTCCTACTTTGGCTTAAAGCAATTAAATAATGCACCCTGTGCCGGCATCAGCGCCCTTACCAAATTGAGTTCAATAAAAACCAGCTTCGACATCAGTAATGTTGTATTTATTATTGCACCCCGTGTAAACGCTGCCGGCAGAATGGATGAAGGATCACTTGCTGTAAAATTGTTTATTGAAGACGACCCTGTAAAGGCAATGGAACTAGCAGAAATATTACAGGAACACAATACAGAAAGAAAAGATACAGATGGCTCTATCACTGAGGAAGCGCTTTCTATGATAGCAGCAGATGAAACGCTGATAAACAGAAAATCTACAGTGCTGTTTCAATCACACTGGCACAAGGGGGTGGTAGGCATAGTAGCCAGCCGCATTATAGAAACCTACCATAGGCCCACCGTGATTTTAGCTATGGGAGATGAAGTGGCAGGAGGCAGCGCCCGCAGTGTTCCTGGCTTTAATCTTTACGAAGCCATCCATGCGTGCAGAGAACACTTACTGGGCTATGGTGGGCATTTTGCTGCTGCCGGATTAACTATTGCAGCCGATAAAATTGAGCCTTTTAGTAAAAAATTTGAAGAGGTAGTTTCAGCAAGCATTACCCCGGAACTATTGGTTCCTGAATTAAGAATAGATGCAGAGATAGAGTTTCACCAAATTACCGGCAAATTTTACAGCATTATAAAACAAATGGCTCCTTTTGGTCCGGAAAATCTGAGGCCGGTTTTCATCACAAAAAATGTATCCGATGCAGGCTATTCAAAAATTGTAAAGGAAAGCCACATAAAATTTATCGTAAAAAAGGACAATACCATCCTATCAGGAATTGGATTCAATCTGGCTGATAAATTTCCGCTTTTACAGAATGGTAAAAAGATTGATATGGTATATACTATTGATGAAAATGTGTGGAATGGCGAAACATCTCTTCAAATAAAAGTTATTGACCTGAGAACTTCACAATCTTAATATTTTTTGCTTCATGCAAATAAATGGCCTATTAAAATACTTTTTATTCCTACGCTCCCACTGGAATTTAAGGCTTGCACTTTTTACCATCGTACATGAAATAAAAGGTGAAAATAAATATGGGATCAATACCCTTGGAGTAAATGATCTTAAAAATACAATTGTAAAAGGGGATCATAAAAAACATGCTTACATATATCAACCTGCCAGCTACTTTTTATTGCAAAAAAGCTTCAATTTTTTAAGCGACCACTTTAATAAGGAAGGGTTTGTAGATTTTGGATGCGGTAAGGGAAGAGCATTGGCTGTAGCAGCTTTTTACGGTTTCAAAAAAATAACAGGTGTTGATTTCTCAGAAGATTTTTGCCTGGCTGCTACGCAAAATAACCATATAGTGAAAGAGCATTTTCCGGAAACAAGATTCCAGATTCATTGCATGGATGCCACGGATTATTTAATTCAAAGGGATGATACTGTTTTCTTTTTTTTTAATCCATTTGATGATGTAGTGATGTTGAAGGTGGCGAAAAATATCCTGGCTTCACAAAAGGAATTTCCCAGGGAAATTGTGATAGTTTATTTTAATCCTCTTTTTTTAGAAATCTTTCTGGCTGCTGGCTTTGAGGAGGTGTACTCTTTCTGCAAACTGGAATATCTGGAGGTGAGTATTTTAGTAAAGCCTTCTGAAATCTGATTGGATAATGGCGGTGGGTGAGATTGCTTCCTGCCTCACAATGACGAAGACAAGGGGCACTCACGGGTTGCGAACACTCACCCAGGTATCGTCATTGCGAGCAAAAGGGAAGGCACGGTGCAGAGTAGAAACTTTATTTGCGAAGCATTGCGAGGAACGAAGCAATCTTTTGCAGCATTTGAGATTGCTTCGTACCTCGCAATGACGGTGAACAGGTGGCAATGACGGTGCTGAGGTTGGGTTGTGGCGCAGCGGTTAAGGCTGCTTCCTGCCTCGCAATGACGGTGGCAGAATGGGTTATGGTTTGTTGAGTTGGGTCATGGTGGCACTCACAGATAGCGAGTACACACCCAAGTATCGTCATTGCGAGCAAAAGGGAATACGCTGTGCTGGGTCAAAACACGTTTTGCGAAGCAATCCCATCAGGTATGGTTTGGGATTGCTTCCTGCCTCGCAATGACGGTGCGGAGTGGGTTATGGTTTGTTGAGTTGGGTCATGGTGGCACTCACGGGTTGCGAACACTCACCCAGGTATCGTCATTGCGAGCAAAAGGGAATACACTGTGTAGGGGCAAAACTTTTTTTGCGAAGCAATCTCATCAGGTTATGTTTGAGATTGCTTCGTGCCTCGCAATGACGGTGCAAAGTGGGTTGTGGTTGGCTGGGTTGGGTTATGATTAAGCGTTTGGGTTGCGAGCGCTCACCCAGGTTTCGTCATTGCGAGCAAAAGGGAA
Source organism: Bacteroidota bacterium (assembly GCA_018268075.1). Classification (GTDB taxonomy): domain Bacteria; phylum Bacteroidota; class Bacteroidia; order Chitinophagales; family Chitinophagaceae; genus Ginsengibacter. The sequence continues at coordinate 70,542 of JAFDXH010000155.1, forward strand.
GGCACTGTGCAGAGTAGAAACTTTATTTGCGAAGCATTGCGAGGAACAGGTGGCAATGACGGTGACCGGGTGGCAATGACAGCACAGAGGTGAGCTATGGTGCAGCGATTGAGGTTGCATCCTGCCTCGCAATAGGGCTTTGCCCACATGGGGTAAAATCAAAAAAAACAGCCACTCCATAAATAAAGTGGCTGCCTCATTAAAAACAATCCGGTTATTTTAAATCTCTGTAATAATCTTACTTGTGGGTTTCCCTTCTATCATTTCTACACTTCGTGCAATGAAGGCCGTTAGTTCATTCCCTTTTAATAAACCCTGAGATAACAGTGCTAAATCCGTCAGACTTTTCACCATCTTTCCCTGATCGTCTGCATTGCCTTCCTGCAATATTTTTTGAAATACTTTATGATTTCCATTAAGCGTAAGCGTTACTTCTTCCGGCATATTACCATAAAAACTACCCATGCCGCCCCCGCCGGCCATAGCCATATCTTTCATACGCCGCATAAACTCTGGGCGTGTAGCCACCACAGGCGCTGTACATTCAGATAGCCCCTTTACTTCTACAGTGGCATGCAAATCAGGCATCTCTACTTTAAACAATTCTTTCAGTTTTTCTGCTTCTTCTTTGCTCAATACACTTTCTGCATGTTCGCCTTTATCTATCAGGTTATCTGTAATATCGGCATCTACTCTTACAAACTGTACATCATTCCACTTCATCTCCATATTGTTGATAAAAGCAGCATCTACAATGGTTTCGAGCTTCACTACTTTATACCCTTTATCTTCTGCCGGTTTTATAAACGCATGCTGCTGCACAGGGTCGCTTGTATAGAGTATTACCAATTTGCCATCTTTATTTTTCTGTAATGTCTCGGCTTCTGTACGGTATTCTTCCAGCGTATAAAATCTTGAAGAATCGGCAGCCTGAAACAAATTAAACTTATTGGCTTTATCTAAAAACTTATCATCGGTAATCATTCCATACTTTACAAAAAGGCCGAGGCTTTCCCATTTTTCTTCAAAAGATTTTCTATCCTCACGGAAAAGCTCATCCAGCTTATCGGCTACCTTTTTGGTAATGTATGCGCCTATCTTTTTTACATTCGGATCGCCCTGCAAATAGCTGCGACTTACATTTAAAGGAATATCCGGACTGTCTATCACACCATGCAGCAGCATTAAAAATTCAGGCACTATATCTTTTACTTCATCCGTTACAAATACCTGATTGCTGTATAGTTGTATTTTGTCTTTTTGTATTTCAAAACTTTTTTTCACCTTAGGGAAATACAAGATACCGGTAAGGTTAAAAGGGTAATCCACATTCAGGTGAATCCAAAAAAGCGGCGCTTCGCCATAGGGGTACAATTCTCTGTAGAAATTTTGATAATCTTCATCCTTCAGATCAGCCGGTTTTTTTGTCCATGCCGGATTAGGATTATTGATAGGTTGAGGTACTTTTTCTTCTTCGCCTTCCTTTTTTTCGTCTGATGCTGGTACCACGTCATTATCAAAAAATATAGGAACCGGCAAAAAGCGGCAGAATTTCTCCAGCATTTGGCGCACACGTGAAGGCTCTAAAAATTCTTTGCTTTCTTCATTTATGTGCATCACTATGTCTGTACCACGGCCTTCTTTCTGGGTTTCTTCCAGCGTGTACTCAGGGCTGCCATCGCATTCCCATCTAACGGCAGGAGCATTTTCCTGAAAACTTTTGGTAATGATTTCTACCTTGTCGCTCACCATAAAGGAAGAGTAAAATCCCAGCCCGAAATGGCCAATGATGTTTGCCTCATTTTTGCCTTTATACTTTTCCAAAAATTCTTCTGCGCCGCTAAAGGCTACCTGATTTATGTATTTGTCCACCTCTTCGGCGGTCATACCTACGCCTTTATCAGAAATGGTTAGTGTCTTTTTTTCTGCGTCTATGCGTACGTGAATGTCAGTATTTCCGATATCGCCCTTAGCCTCACCGATTGAGGCGAGTGTTTTTAGTTTTTGGGTGGCATCTACAGCATTGCTCACTAGCTCACGGATAAATATTTCATGGTCGCTGTAGAGGAATTTTTTAATGATGGGAAAAATGTTTTCTGTCTGTACTCTTATATTTCCTGATGGCATATTTATTTTTTTTTGCTAAGGAAGTTCAAAGAAAATGCCAGTTGGCTTTTGACTGACAGGATGGCTTATGTGTGGGTTTACAATAGGCAGGCTCTAACGGGTTGCGAGTACTCACTCAGGTATCGTCATTGCGAGCAAAAGGGAAGGGATTGTGGAGGGTAGAAAGGTTATTTGCGAAGCAATCCCATCGGGTAAGGTTGGGGATTGCTTCGTGCCTCGTAAAGACGGTGCGGAGTGGGTTGTGGTTGGCTGGGTTGGGTTATGATGCAGCGTTTGGGTTGCGAGCACTCACCCGGATATCGTCATTGCGAGCAAAAGAGAATACGCTGTGCTGGCTCAAAACACGTTTTGCGAAGCAATCCCATCGGGTAAGGTTGGGGATTGCTTCGTGCCTCGCAATGACGGAGGCAGAGTGGGTTGTGGTTGGCTGAGTTG
>JAFDXH010000156.1 GCA_018268075.1 Bacteroidota bacterium
TATTCTTTGCAATAAGGTATTATTAATGGAATTGACGGGCTATGATGAACAGAATTTTTACCGGGATAGTTATGGCATTATAGATGGATTCGATGGAAAAGATTCCCTTTAAGTCACGGTCGGGCCGCTTGCTTCCTCGGCCTGACCGATAAAGCAGTGAAGTGTCAATATGGTTCAGGTCGCTTTGAGCGCCCCGACCCTGTCCGTACGACCGGGCAGCTTGCTTCCGCGGCCTGACCGATAAAGCAGTGAAGTGTCAATATGGTTCAGGTCGCTTTGAGCGGCCCGACCCTGTCTGAAAAAACTGATTGAATGACGGAAACAACAACAAAATCAAAATCAACGGTGATTAAATACCTGAATTATGGAGTAATATTATTGATCGTATTTTCTATCAGCAGCCAGCTATATTCACTCATCAACCTAAAAGGCTTTTGGTTAGACGAGTGGTTCATACTCTATAATATTAAATTTCACAGCTATTCAGGATTGTTTAATAATTTATTTTACAGTCAGCAATTTCCCCGAGTTTATTTATCCATTGTAAAATTCATTGCTGAAGTATTTAATTACAATTATTTTTCCATCCGGGTTTTACCATTCTTATTTCAGGTGGTTAATATTTTTCTTGTTTATTTTTTAATAAGTAAAATTATTTTTCCATCAGATAAATTAAAGGCATTATTATTTGTTCTTTTCTTTTTGTCATTTCATACTACATTTTTTTATTTTAGTCAATTGAAAGCCTATACTGCTGATATTTTTTATGCGTTTATGTCTATCTGGTATTTTTGTTATCTTTCCCGGAATTATAATATCTTAAACATCTCATCGGTTGGTTATATAGGTATGTTGTTTTTTATTTTTTCGGGTTTATTCCTGAGTTACACATTTCCAATTGTTTTTGCGCCGATACTGATATTCTTTTTTCTTACTTCACTTTCAGAAGCCCGCAATCGTCAGTTATCGCTAAAATCTGTTTTACCCGTAGTTGTTTTCATTGCCGCATTAGTATTAAGCTATTTTACTGATCTTAGGTTTGTTTTATCCGATAAAGGGCAATACCAGAATTTTAATATGTATGTGATGAACTATGGAAGCATCTCTCAATTGGTAAAGGGTTTTTCAAACGTTCTCTGGTTATTTACTTCTATGTTTTTCTTTGACAAGGCTTACAATAGCTATTTTTTAATGCTGCTTTATTTTGTCAAAATAATTATTTTAGTTTCTGCCGTTACCGGTTTTATATTAGTGTTGTTCAAGTATTCTAAAAAAATTATAGCAGAAAAGCGGAGCTATATCAAATCGCTCAATTTTTTAAATCCACTCAATATTGATATCTATTTATTGCTATTATTCTTTGTAGCAACAGGCCTTTACTTTCTTCGTATGCTGCCTTTAGGCACACACCGGATAAATTATTTTTGCTTTGTTTTTGCTACTTATTTTTTAATAAATGGTGTTTTTTTTCTTCTGAAAAAATTTAAGCAATCAAAATACATTCTGTTTCCTCTGATTCTTTTTGCTGCTTTTTTTCCTGCGGTTCAGGGCAATATAAATGAGTTAAAAAATACTAATTTAGATTTCGATCAAAAAATTTATGATAATGTTGGAAATGCAATAATTGCAGCTCGGGCAAATTTCCTGCCGATAGTAGTCTCATTTAATGAATTCTATCCTTCCAGTATCATGGAAGGCCAGGAAAATCTTGTTATTAAAGCGCATCATGAGTATAAACCAAAAGATTCCATTCCTGTATTTGTCGTCAAAAATAACAATATGGAAAATATTGTGAAAGAAGCGAAGTCGGATAAATACATTTTACTAAGTAAATATACCTTTCAGATAGTTAGTAAATAGCATTACACAAACAAGAATAGTTGAACCTCAGATTTTAACCCACTATCGGTCAGGCCGGAGGAAGAAACCGGCCCGACCGGAAGCAACCGGACAATAATGAATAAGAAAACACGGAGAAAGATACTTGGGTGGATGATTATATTCTCACTATTATTTGTATTGGTAGAAATATATTTAAGGGCTTACTGGGGTTTTTGTGATAACGTGTTAATGATGTACAGCCCGAACTATGAATATATAGAGCAGCCGAATCAGAAAAGATTCCGTTTCAGGGATCACATTTATTATAATAAATATTCCATGCGCTCACCGGAGGTAGATTCCAGCGCTCTTATCATTTTGGGTTTTGGCGATTCTATTATCAATGGCGGCGTAATGGTGGATCAGGACAGCCTTACTACTACTTTGCTTTCAAAGGCACTTACTGACACTCTGCACCAAAAAATACAGGTATTAAATATCGGTGCGGGTAGCTGGGGGCCTGATAATGATTTTGCTTATTTGAAAGAGAAAGGAAATTTCAATGCAAGGATAATCTTTCTTTTAGTGAGTTCGCATGATGCGCACGACAATATGGATTTTCAGCCTGTAATAGATAAAGTGAACCGTTACGAATCTAAGCAATATAAATCAGCCATCATGGAACTGATTGAGAAATATCTCATCCCCAAGGTATTCGAAAATTCTGGTGGAGAAGAAACTGCTGTAATCAAGAAAGGTAAAGAGTTTAATACGGGTTTTTTGAATTTTTATGAATATTGCAAAGAAAAAAAAATCCCATTTTTCATTTATCTGCATCCTGATAAAAATGAACTAGCGGAACAACAATACAATCCACAGGGGCAGAAAATTATTGACTTTTGTAAACAATACAATATTCCCTGCATTCAATCCCTTCATTCCATTAAGCCTGAAGATTACCGGGGTGTTATCCACATGAATCATAGCGGACAGCGGCACATGAAAGAAGATTTGCTTCCAGTGATTTTATCTACGCTAAGAAATAATCAAACTGCCAATGTTTCTTCCAAATAATTTTTTGGGTAAATTATACAGGCGTTACATTTTGATGGGCCCGCATCCTTCAAGGGTTCGTTTGCAGAATATAGCAGGAAGTTTTCTCTTCTCTAAAGGTATTTCAATGGTTAATAGTGATAAAGTAAAATTTACATTGAAAGCTAATGATTGGATCACCAGGATTATCTTAAAGGAGGGCGGTTATGAAGCCGGATCAACAACATTAGCCAAAAAAATACTTGACAAGGGCGGGCTATTTATTGACATCGGAGCCAATTTTGGATTGTTTACCTGCGTGGTAGCTCATAGCAATGATAAAATAAAAGTATTGGCAGTAGAACCAAATTACAAAGTTATTGCTAACCTGATCCATAATATACAACTTAACGGGTTAGAGAAAAGAGTAATAGTTTTTAATGCAGCCATTTCTAATAAATTGCAATGGGTAACAATGGATCAACCGGCAAAAGACAATCTGGGTACTACTGTTACAAGAGCAGGATGCCAGGGCTTATTATCTATACTGAGTTGCCCCCTTGAATTTCTATTCAGGGAGAATAATATTAAAGTTGCAGATCTGATAAAAATTGATATTGAAGGGAAGGAGTTTGAAATACTGGAGAATTTTCCTTTTGATGTTTACCAGGTAAAAAATATTATTCTTGAGTTCAATCACCTTAGCCATATAAGTTTTGATAAAATGCGGGATTTTTTTATTACGAAAAATTTTAAAAGCTATACGATTACCGGTGTAGAATTGGTGAATGTTGGGCAGGAAATTCCTGAAAATAATATCTGGTTTGTAAATCAAAATACCTCTGAATGAGTTTAGAAATTGATGGCCCATTGGTAAGTGTTTTAATGACGGCGTACAATCGGGAACAATTTATCGCAGAAGCCATAGAAAGCGTTTTAGCCTCTACTTATAAGAATTTTGAATTGGTTATTGTGGATGATTGTTCCAGCGATAATACAGTTGCTATTGCAAAAAAATATCTGAAAGATGGGTATCCTATACGGATATACGTTAATAAAAAAAATTTAGGAGATTACCCTAATCGTAATAAAGCAGTAAGTTTTGCAAATGGAAAGTATATCATGTTTTGCGATTCAGATGATTGCTTCTTAGAGAATGCTATCGAATACTGCGTTAGTAATATGGAGAAAAACCCAGAGGCGAAAATAGGTATGTACTATGAAGGTGAAGCGGGTCATCCATTTTTACTTGACTCATCTAAAGCATTAGTGAGACATTTTTTTCA
>JAFDXH010000157.1 GCA_018268075.1 Bacteroidota bacterium
CCGGCGCCATTAGGGCCAAGCAACCCAAAAATACTTCCTTGGGGAATGCTAAAACTTATATCATCTACCGCCTTTTGAGTGGCATAGTATTTTTTAATATTTTCTAATTGTAACACCGTCATCAGTCTAAATATTTATTATTTTTTTTTACCAATCTTGTAAAGTAATAGAAATTTATTAATGCCCATAAGTTTATTAAGGATGAGTGGGCATATTACAATGATGCATAGAGGCAGCCTTGGCTACACGTTCGCCATCCATTGCTGCACTTATTATTCCTCCGGCATACCCTGCACCTTCGCCACATGGATATAAATTTTTTAATTGAGGATGCTGAAGGGTTTGCGCATCTCTTGGAATTCTTACCGGCGATGAGGTTCGGCTCTCTGTGGCTACCACTATCGCTTCATTGGTGTAATACCCTTTTAATTTTTTTCCAAACAATTGAAATGCATGAGAAAGCCGATTGTAAATAAATGATGGAAGTACCGATGCAAGATTGGTAGTAAGTACACCAGGATTATAAGAGCATGCAGGTAATAAGGCAGATGTTTTCTCATTTACAAAATCTGCCATACGCTGCGCCGGAGCCACAAAATGCCCGCCTCCTGCTGCAAAAGCGGCCTGCTCTATTTCTTCCTGAAACTGCAACATGAGCAATGGAGAGGATATATCTACTTTTTTATTTTTTTCCTTAAAAAACCCTACCACATCCTCAGGCTGCGTCTGTACTACTACTCCACTATTTGCATAAGGGTTATTCCTTTTAGAAGGGCTCCAGCCATTCACCACAAGTTCATTAGCTGATGTAGATGCAGGCGCTATAATACCACCAGGGCACATACAAAAAGAAAAGACACCTCTGCCTGCTACCTGCTGCACAAGACTGTACGATGCAGGAGGCAGGGTAAAATCATTACCGGCATCATTGAATGAATGATAATTTTTCCCGTATTGAATAGAGTTGATCAGTTCCTGCGAATGTTCCACTCGCACCCCCAGCGCAAAAGGTTTTGCCTCTATCAAAAGTTTATTTTTATACAACAAATGGAAAATATCCCGTGCAGAATGGCCAGTTGCCAATACAAACGCATTTCCTCTAAAAACATCGCCATCAGCCGTGTGTACTGTTTTCAGTGTACTATTGCTTGTTTCAAAGTGAACAACTTTTTTCTGAAAATGAAATTCACCGCCACATTCAATAATCTGCTTGCGCATTGCGGTAATGATGTGAGGCAACTTGTTGGTACCAATATGTGGGTGTGCATCGTATAGAATAGTTTCGGCTGCACCAAAGTGTACAAACAATTGAAGAATTCCATTTACATCACCCCTTTTGGAGCTGCGGGTATATAATTTACCATCGCTATAGGTGCCGGCGCCGCCTTCGCCAAAGCAATAATTGCTTTCTTCATTCAGAATGCCTTCTCTGCTAAGCAATGCAAGATCGCGGCGCCTGGCCCTTACTTCCTTTCCGCGTTCAAGAATTACAGGCTTAATCCCCGATGTTAATAATTGCAAGGCTGCAAAGATTCCGGCTGGGCCACCTCCTATTATTACGACTGAGTAGGGTGCATGGTGCACATCTTGAAATTTAAAATGATGCTCCGGTAGAGGAACAACCTTTTCATCTACAAAAATCTGTAACTGTAATTGTATATGCACCTGGCCGCGGCGCGCATCAATAGATCTTTTTAAAATATGAAAACCCGATATAGCAGATAATGGCCTGCCAATAGCAATAGAAATTGCTTTACTGATTTTCTTATTATCCGCAGACTCCTGAGGGCTTAGGCGGAGGGAAATATTTTTTTGCATGGCCAGGTATTTATCCCGAAATATGCGGATCGTAAAAGGTAAATGCAGATTTGATTCACGTTAGATAAAAGGCATGCATCAAAATCTCACCATCTGTTCACTTTCCTTCGTTAAAATTAAAATGGCAAATCATCTATGGCCTCGTCGGGCGAGGAGGTAAATGTATCTAGTGGCTCCAGGTAATCATTATTTCCTTCTGAAGCAGCCGGTGCCGATACAAGCCCTGGTTCTATTCGCCAGGCATCTAAGTTTGTAAAATAAGATACCCTACCTTCCTTTTCCCATTTATTACCCCTAATATTAAAGTGAACTTTTATTTCTTCACCTACTTTCACTTTGTCAATAATTCCTGTACGCTCTCCGGTACATTGAAACTTGATGTAATTCGTTATTGTTTTGCCATTAAAGTCAATTGATTTTTCTACAATGAATTCTCTGGAAGCGAATGAACCTCTTTGAACAGGGTCAAATTTCTCTGCTAATTTCCCTGAAAGTTCATACTTATTTTCTGCTGCATCTTTAGCCATAAAAAAAAATATTTTGGCATTAAAGATAATGGCTAAATATGAAGTAGCAGCTATAGATTTTCAAAAGATCAAAAAAATGTTTTGCACATTTAAAAAAGATTATTTAAAAAAGCAAGAGGGCAGAAAAAAATTATTTTTCTACCTCAAAAAAAATATGCTTCCCAGGCTTTTTTGTAGCAAAATCAATACAGGCTTAACTCTTCATTTGAAGTTTTATTTTTTTTAAATTTAAAACCTGATTTCAGATAGATATCAGGAAGGCAAAAGACGAAAAATGGAGAATAAAAAATTTTTTTTTCAACAAATTATTTTGATATTCGCTGTCTTGCTCGCAAATATTTTTTCAGCAAAAAAAACTGGGAGAAATTGGTAGCGAATCCCAAAAGAAGGCTTTTTTTCTAAATCACAAAACGGCGTATATAAGAAAATGGTTAATGCTTGCGAAACAGTTTGGATCAAGTGTCTCAATATAATTAAAGATATAGTTGAGTGGCAGCATTACAGAACATGGTTTGAGCCGATTAAGCCTGTAGGCCTAAAAGATAAAGTTCTTACCATTCAGGTACCTTCACAATTTTTTTATGAGTATATTGAGGAACATTATGTAAATCTTCTTGCCAAAACATTAAAAAGAGAATTAGGCAAAGAGGCACGGCTTGAATACCGCATAATGGTAGATAGTGGCAACAGTAAGAATAAACCGGTAATGATGGATGTACCGGGTCACGGCTATAAATCATACTCAAACAATGAAATGGATTTTCCGCTTGTCATAAACAATCCTGTTAAGAACCCATTTGTGATTCCGGGCCTTAAGAAGATGCAGATAGATCCGCAGCTAAATCCTATGTATGTTTTTGATTCATATATTGAAGGGGCATGCAATCGGGTAGCAAGGCGTGCAGGAAAAACTGTAGCTGAAAAACCTGGTGCTACTTCATTTAATCCACTGGTAATTTATGGTGGTGTAGGTTTAGGCAAAACCCATCTGGCTCAGGCTATCGGAAATGAAGTAAAAAGGCTTCATTCCAACAAAGTAGTATTATATGTAAGCTCAGAAAAATTCATTAATCAATTTGTAGATCATGGGCGAAACAATGCCATAAATGATTTTATTCATTTCTACCAACTGATAGATGTACTCATTATAGATGATGTACAGTTTTTTAATCGGGCAGAAAAATCTCAGGATGCTTTCTTTGCCATTTTTAACCACCTGCACCAAAGCGGCAAGCAACTGATACTTACCACCGACAAGCCACCAAAAGACCTTGAAGGTGTGCAGGAGCGCTTGTTGAGCCGTTTCCGTTGGGGCCTCAGTGCCGACCTTCAGGTGCCAGATTATGAGACCAAAATAGAGATACTGGAGCAGAAAATGAAAAATGATGGCCTCGAAATGCCTAAAGAAGTAGTGAAATACATTGCTTACAATGTTCAAAATAATATCAGAGAGCTGGAAGGAGCATTAATAAGCTTATTGGCACAATCATCTTTGAATAAGCGGGAAATTGACCTTGATCTTGCCAAGAAAGTTTTAAGAAATTTCATTAAATCGGCTAGTAAGGAGATCACCATAGATGTAATCCAAAAAATGGTGTGCGACTACTTTGATGTGCCTTATGAAAAGTTGCTACAAAAAACGCGTAAACGTGAGATAGTGCAAGCACGCCAGATAAGCATGTTCTTAGCCAAAGCCTTTACCAAGAACAGCCTTAAAACAATTGGGGAGCATTTTGGTGGGCGCGATCATACCACTGTGATACACAGTTGCCAAACTGTAAAAGACCTTATGGACACAGATGTGCTATTCAAAGAGAGCGTAATCGAACTGCAACAAAAGGTACAGCTTGCCGCTATGTAAAGCGAAGTTTTTCTTTTTTTTTATTTCCTTGTTTTTAATTTTTAATTTTCAAATTGTAATGTTACTTTTGCTGCCCCTAATCAATTTAGGAGAGGTGCCTGAGAGGCCGAAAGGAACGGTTTGCTAAATCGTCGTACGGGTCATACTGTACCGTGGGTTCGAATCCCACCCTCTCCGCTGAACTTAAGGATTCAGTTCGGGGCGTAGCGTAGCCCGGTTATCGCGCCACATTTGGGATGTGGAGGTCGCAAGTTCGAATCTTGCCGCCCCGACAAAAAAGCTTCTGGATTTATTCAGGAGCTTTTTTTTTGTGATGCAAATTGATTTATTAAAAACCCTACATAATTAAGGCCTTAGCAGCAATATAGTTCAATTAGAATTATAAAAACCTGAGGCACTTCCCGAATCTACCCATATCACTCAATGCATTTTGAATAAAGATGTGCCAATGTATTAGAAAGTTAAAAACAGTTCCGATTGTTTAATTTTGCCCCTGAATAAAAACATATTTAATGTCTCAATTTTCCCAACACAATTTTAATAATGAGAAAGCCTTAGTGCGTGTGGACTTTAATGTACCACTGGATGAAAA
>JAFDXH010000158.1 GCA_018268075.1 Bacteroidota bacterium
ATAATGCTATGTAATGACCAACAGTATTTGATTCAACAGGAAATAATAATACAATCGCATTTTTATCTCCAAACACGTCTAGAATCGAATTATAATTTAATAAATCTTTATAAATTATTAGGTTCGCTACATCTCCAACTACTGACATTATTTCATCTCCAGTTAAATCTATTTTCATCAGGTTTTTGATAATCAAATCCATATAATATAAATTCAGATTTTTTTTCTTTTATTATAATATATAAAATGTCAATTTCAATTTACAACTCCACCAATGTTCCACTTGCCCCAAATGATTCCTTTGTGGGTCGTTTTGATGATATATCACAATTTGCTGAAATTATGATTTCTATTCAATGTGATGGAAATTTTCGACTATTGACTCAATATTCAACTGATAAAAATAGCGTTGAGGCCTCTACTATAACGGATTATCCGCCACAACTTTCCCTTGGCGATGTTCTTCTGTTAAAACTAGAACCAAAGGCTCGATATTTTAAGCTCGCTGTAACTTCTTTTTCTCTTGACCCAAATAAACTTGTACCTATGACTTATCTTCGGGTTCAAACAATTTATAAATTACGCCAAACATATTCTGCTGACGGTGTAAATGCCAATGTATCGAATATGCCAACAGATTATGCTACTCAAGATACCTTAGACACTGTAGCACAAACATTAGCAGCTTCTAAAACTATCCAGACTGATTCAAAGGCTGTTCTCCAATCAATGAATTCAGCCTTAGGGGATATCAAAAATAATTCAGCTACCACAAATAGTAACCTTGAGGCACTTGATTCTGATGTTAAATCAGGATTTGGTACTCTCGATAACGATATTAAAGGGTTGACTTCTGCTCTCAGTATGAATAATCTTAATGTAGTTGTGGTCGAGGATACCTCTAAATTTGCGGAAGATATACTGAATGTTGATGGAAACAGCGGATTTTCGAATTCCCTTGTAATGGCAACTCGGGGTACAAATCTCACAATTTATGGGAATTGTATCGGTGCTGATACTCAACTAACAATTCAAGTTTCTCACGATGGAAATATATTTTATAATACATCAATAGTTGAAAATATTTATTCTGGCCAAGATTTTTGTATAATTGCAAAATTAGCTGCGAAATATGTACGAATAGCTACATCGCCAGCATTTTCTGGAGTAATGTATTACGCTGTTTCAGTTTAATTAAAAAAATAATAAAATGATTTAATTTTTTCTTTATTTCTTAGAATATAGATGCTAAGGCTTTAAAAGGCATTTCGAAACCGGTTTTGAAGCTTTCCCAAGCACTGTTCCCCGGATGATAATTATAATTTTTTTTCAATGCTGTTAGCTGAGCATTGTAGCCAAATGATTTCGGTTCAAAATAATATTTTTGTGAATCGTCGATATCCGGGCTTTTGCCGTTCCAATTAGCATGAATTCCAGATTGTTTATAATCCATATATGGAGCTTCCTGGATAGTTTTTGCATCAGTTCCTAATGTATTATTGGCATAAGCAACACCTGCATTGTAATCCTGTTGCCATTTATTTTTAATTGAATCTGGTAAATTAGATGCTGGTAATGGTATTTGCTTTAATGCATCATTCTGACCTAAAACATACGGATCATAATAATATTCATTTTGTGGGCTAGTAATATCAGTGTATTTACTTCTCGGTACATTTTGAACAATCGATAGCTCATATGGGTGAGCCTTTGCATTATCAAAGCCAGCCTGATATAGTTTTTGCCAATCATCTTTATCAGCTTGAGTCATATCTCCACCGCGAACATTTTTTGGATTTTTGTACTCCATAACTTTTAAAATTTGTTTAATTAATTCTTTTTTATTCAATTTACTACAATTTATATTGAGATTGTAATGCTTTACAACTTGTTTTAGTTGTTTGAGGTTTAAATCTTCTAGTTTCATATATAAATTGTTTAGATTTTTTTTATATATTATTATTATATAGAAAATGAAATATTCTGAATTTGTAAAAGAGATGTTTCCAAAATTACCTGCACATTTGCAAGCAAAAGATAAGATTAAAGAGATTGCCAAACTATGGAGAGAGAAAAAAAACAATCATACTGTGAGTGTACATAAAAGAGTGCACGGAGGCAATTTGCCAGTGGAAGAAAATACACAAGGAGAATGGCTTGAAGTTGCAGGGAAGGGTTTACGTAAACGTGGCAGACCATCTCAGCAAAAGGCAAAAGCTGGAGACTTTATACACGATCTTACTAAACTCGGAAAAGTTGCTGCCACTGGTGATATATTTGGATTGGGATTGCAACATAAAAAAGATCACCATAAAGAAAGTAAGAAAGTACTCAATGAAGTTGTTGTTGCTCTCGTCCATAAAGGATTGAAAAAACATCAAAAACATAAAAATATTAAATGTGCCCTCGAGCATGTATTGCATAATGGTTTTGATTTTAATGAATTTAAAGCTCCTTATTAATTCTATTCAAAATATACAATAAACTGATTTAATAAAAACTTTTTGTGTTGTTCTAATTGTGCATGTTTTTCTTTATTTTTGATTTTATATTTAATTCCACATTTACAAACTATAATATTTACATCTTTTGTATTTGATTTTGATTTTGGCATATATTAATATAATGGCTATTTCTTTAAATCATTTTGTGTTTTCATAATTTTTATGATGAACAGTTTGAATATGTTTAAGTCTTCTGGCATTCTTATAAGTTTTGCCACACCCGCATTCTATCAAGGCTTCAGGTGGACTATACGGTTTCATTAAATTTACACAGTTATCTTTATTTTTCTCAATCCAGAATGCTTCTCTTGCATGTAATTCATTCTTATCTTTACATGAAAAATTTTCAATTTTACCAATATCATTGATATTTCGAAATAATTCAATTGATGATAAATAATATTTTGTGCCAAGTGAATGTTTCCAAGATGTATATCTCGATTTATGTTGATAAAGTCTTTTATATAGCTCAGAGCAAGTGGAGCCAATATATACTTTATCATATTCGAGGTCATTTGTAATTAGCTTGTAAATCTTTCCGTTTTTATAATCCATTTTATTATAATTATATGTATATATTTTTCCTTAAATCATTTTAATAATTATTAATTAATCTATTTTAAATTTTGTAATCTATTTAATTATTCAATCATACAATCATTTATTTCTTCAATAATTTTGGATGATTCAAAAGATACCCCATGAC
>JAFDXH010000159.1 GCA_018268075.1 Bacteroidota bacterium
CCTACCCTAAATGATTCATTAATGGTAACCGCTATTGCCTCTGCACAGCCTGATTCAGTACATGGCATGCTACCTGCAAATGGTACTGTAAACCTTCAGCTACCACTCAATCTTTCATGGATACCGGCCAATCCGAATCTGTATTATACTTATGATATTTACTTATGGAAAGCCAGTGATTCCCAACCATCTACTCCTTACGTCAGCGGCGTCACCAATGTAAATTATGTAATACCACTGAATGCAGGGTTAGTGTATAATACTCCCTACAAGTGGATGGTTGTGGCTCACAATGGATCTTGTACTCAAATCAATACTGGCCCGATTCAACAATTTACTTTAATACCATTGCCCGATTTGCAAGTATATAATGTACAGGCGCCGGCCAGTATTTTCAGTGGGCAAAATATGACTGCTACCTGGAGTGTAAAAAATAATGGCTCGGGAAATACCCTGCTCAATCAGGGATGGACAGACGCAGTTTTTATTTCAAAAGATTCTGTTCTTGATCTGTTTAATGTAAATGGAATACTTCAGTTTCCTGTGGTGCCGCAATTGGTAGCCAGTGTAAGCAACCCAAGTGGATTAAATAATGGGCAATTGTATAACAGTTCTGCAAACTTTACCATTCCCATCAATTATAGTGGGCCATTGTATGTACATGTAGTTACCAATTACAATCCGCCTGCTGTAAATCCGGTGGTAGAAAATAACTATGTAAATGATACCACCCACGCATTGCCGGCTACAATTGTTACACTTTCTCCACAGCCCGATTTTCAGGTGGACACTGTGTTTACACCCAACAATGTATTCTCAGGAAATACCATTACAGTATCCTATAAAGTACACAATCATGGCGCTGCTGCTGCTTCGGGCAATTGGGTAGATAAAATTTACATTTCAAAAGACCCACTATTTAATCCTGCTTCCGCTACTTTATTAAAATTTGCCAACGGCTTTGGTACTTATTATCCGGCTTATGATGCAATGATAAATCGCAGTGGTGCCTTATTGCCCGATAGCTCCTACAATGCCAATGCGCAGGTGGTAATACCCAATTTTATTTATGGCAATTATTATGTGTATGTATTTACCAATGCTACGGGTTCTATTTATGAAGGTGCAAACAATAGCAACAATGTAAACCACGGACCTTTGATGCAGGTATTTCTTACGGCTACACCCAATATTGTTTCGGCCAATGTGCAGGTACCAAAAAATGCAAGCAATACACAAACTGTAGCAGTAACCTGGAAAGAAAATAACCTTGGCGCTAATGATAACTTGCAGAAAAATAAGGGGCATTATAGTGCTTCAAATGGCACTTGTGCAGTATGTGTTTCTTATGCAACAGATAATAATGGAAATACTTATTGTTCAAAAACAGCCATAGTCCCTAATTATAAAGATAGTGTGGGTTTTGGTGGAAGCTATTGGGTAGATCAGCTATTTTTAAGTCAGGATAGTACATTCAATTCTAACACTGCTGCCTATATTTCCAATGCAAACTTTGGGAATGAATTTAGCGGTTACAATGTTAATGACAACATATATCCGTCTAATTGCGGAGCGCCACTTGTTAATCAAAATACTTTTCCGGTGCTGGCGCCTAATTCATCCTTCCCCGGTGTGTATAATTATCAGATACCAGACAAATTGCCTCAGGGAAATTATTATATCTATGTGTATAGTAATGCTACCAATTCTGTTTATCAATATCCCGGTACTCCTTCTATTACCCGAAGCAACCTGTTTACCATTGCGTGGCCCGATCTGAAGGTGCCATCTGTAAGTGTGCCCGCTACAGGCAATAGCGGACAACCTTTGACCGTGAACTACAATGTTCAGAATTCAGGGCACGGTGGATTGTTCAATCATTACAGAAAAGATTATATCTATTTGGGAAATAACAGCGCCTTCGATGGTACGGCAGTTTTAATTGATTCCGTAGTTTATTCATCTGCCACAGTTGATACGAATGTGGTGCAAACCTTACAAAGACAATCTATTTTACCAAATGGTATTTCAGGATTAAAATATGTTTTTGTAAAAGTGAATGTGGATACTACTTTTAAGGAAACTTCATTTACCAACAATACAAACGTAGTGGGTGCGCCGGTAAATATTTCGCTTACTCCATCATCCAATTTTACTTTTAATTCGTTGAGTATTCCTAATACAGTTTATTCCTCTACAGGATTTCCTATTAAATACACCATTAATAATGTTGGTGCCGGCCTAGCCTCAGGCAATTGGATAGACAGCATTTTTATTTCATGCAGCAGCACTTTTAATTCTGCTACTGCATACTTTGTGGGCTTGCGCAGCGAGCAGCAGTATATACCCGCAGGCGGAAGTTATAGCGATTCTTTTAATCTAATAGTGCCACAAACTTACCTGATCAATAACAATGGATGTATGGCACAGGATACGCTTCAGCCTTATTTCTTTGTAAAGAGCAATGCCAATAACAACATTTACCAGCCGGTAAAAACAGGAAACACAGGTACTACACCACAGGTAACGTTTATCAATAAAACAATAGACCTGATTACCACTTCTGTAAGCGGTGCTGATTCTGCTTTGGCAGGAAGGCCGTATAAAATTAATTGGTCGGTAAAAAACTTAGGGCTTAATCCTAATGATGGTACCTATTCTTCTTACAATGATGCAGTATGGCTTTCGCCAGATACGGTATTAAACAATAGCAGCTTAATTATAGGAAATAAAAATGAAAACACCCGTTTGGATCGAAATCAATCCTATAGTGATTCTGCTACATTTAATCTTGGAAATATTCCGAGTGGATACTATTATTTATTGGTGAAAACAAATCCTTATAACCAACTTTCAGGCGAGCGCAATATCAATAATAACCTGAACGTGAAGCGTGATGTAAGCAGTGTTCCAAAAAAAGTATTTGTGGGAAATCCTATTTCCCCTGATCTGAGAGATACCATATTGTCTGTACCATCTGTAGTAGCTGCAGGGCAACCCTTTACTGTGGTGTATAAGGTTACTAATAGTGGGCAGGGCGCTACCTATGGCACTCAATGGAGTGATGCCGTATGGCTGTCAGTAAATTTCCAACCGTCTTATATTTTCGGTAAAAATCAAACACGCACCCTGGCGCCGGGACAGAGCTATATTGATTCTGTTACCATTATACTGCCTACTAATTATACACCGGGCAATTACATTCTGGGTGTACGTGCTAATTATTATCAGCAATTGTTTGAATCTGATTATAGCAACAACACAGCTTACAATTATATTTCTGTATATGTACCGCCCCCGGTAGATTTAATTGTAAATAATATCAACATGGCAGATACAGTAGTGCTGGGCAATGTAGCCTCTGTACAATACCAATTAAAAAATATAAGCAATAACGTGGCTAATGGTATAGAAACCGACGGTGTTTATTTATCAGCAGATTCTTCACTTACAAGTGATGGCGATATATTGATGAGTACTGTAAATAATACCATCAAAATACTTCCTTTAAATGATACCGCACTTGCTACGGCGCTAAGGATATCCGGAGTTACAGAAGGTAGCTATTATGTAAAGGTAAAAGCAGATATTCTGAATAATATTCCTGAAACCAATAAGGATAATAATACCGGGCTTATGAATAAAAAGGTGTATGTAAAGGTAAAAGAACTCTTTATGAATGTGCCGGCATCAGATACACTTACGGGCAATTTCCTCTATTATAAATTAGTGGTGCCTTCTGCCTTCAAAGGCGCTACCATTATGGTGCAATTGCAAACGCCCGATTCAGTTACTACTGCTAATCAATTGTACCTAGGTTTGGGTTATGTACCTTCTGCAGCACGTTTTGATTATGCTTTCAATAAACCCAATTATGGCAATCAGCAGATAGTGATAGAAACTGTTTTGGATTCCGTTTATTACATAGCAGCAAGGGGCAACAAGCCTGGTAATGGATATCAGTTAATAAATCTGAGCGCTGTAGCATTGCCATTTACCATTCTCAATGTAAACAGCAACAAGGGGGGCAATACTGGCAATGTAACTGTATTATTAAATGGCTCTTTATTCAGACAAGGAATGGTGGCTACATTGAAGGGTGCTGGCAATAATACCATTACGGCTTCTGCAGTTTACTTTGTTAATAGCACCTCTGCTTATGCAACCTTTAATCTGCAGGGTGCACCACTCGGCCTTTACGATGTATCGCTCACTAAGCCGGATAATTCTGTAGCTACGCTTACCTCAGGCTTTACAGTACAGGTAACAGATAATGGCGGCTTACTTACCGGTGGTGGAAGCAATACCGGGCAAACAGGCAATGGCAATACTCCGGGCTGCGATCCGGGAGCGCCATCCGGATTGAATGCCCAATTGCAAACAGAAATAGTAATACCGCCTAAAGTATTTGTAGGATGGCCCTTCCAGATGCAAATCAATTTTGTGAACACTTCCAATGTGGATATACCTACGCAGGTACGCACATTGTATAGCGTGGATGGAGCGCCAGTTGGGTTGTCACAAAATGATCTCTCAGCAGGAAAAACAACGATGACGATTGAGTTTAAAAATCCAAATTTACCGGGAGGAGTAATACCTGCAGGAAGCAGCGGAACGATAACAATATGGAGTAAAGCCCCCGCCAATGCATTTGCCCATCAAAAAATCCACTTTAACCTGAAATAATAAAAATATGAACAAGAGAAAAATATATCAGGTAAACAAAATATTAAAAACCATGGTTACACTTTTAAATAGATCAAAAAGAAACGGGTGGTTGGTACTCTTCTTTTTGGGAATTAGTATTACGCTGAGTGCCCAAAATATCAATATCCCGAATAAGACCGGCCCTATGGGCATGCAGGTAAATACAAAGACAGGGAATTTATTCTTTGAGAGGGCAGATGTATATATCCCAGGACGGGTGCTGGACATGGATATATCATTTGACTATAACAGTTTTAATTACAACCTGAATTCCGGGTATGGTAACGGATGGTCATTTATTTATAATATTAAATATGGTATTGATTCCACCGGTAATGTAACAATTACCTGGGGTAATGGTCGTCAGGATGTGTACAAAACCGGCGGTGGTGGCGCTTATACACCGCCGTCCGGATTTTTTGATTCGCTCAGTCAATATCAGACTAACAAATACTTATTGCGCACTAAAGATGGGCTGAAATTATTTTTTGATAACACCGCAAACAGGCGTCTCACCTCGGTAACAGAGCCTAATGGAAATATGCTCACTTTTGCTTACAACGATTCCCTTATCACCGCTATCACTAACAGTGCCGGGCAAACGATTTCTTTAACTTATGGAAATGGGCGATTGAATAGTATTACCGATGCCAACGCTTCACCTGTACAAACATATTCCTACACCTACGATGCCTACGGCAATCTGGTGAAGGTAAAAGATCCTGTAGGAGGCACCTTTCAATATACCTATCTGGTAAACGGGCCTATGTCTTCGATAAAGGATAAAAATGGAAACGTAGCAGACCTGATATATTATCCTGATTTCAGTTCGCGCGAAATTATTACCTGCAATTCAAGAATGTCCATGTCTTACGATTCGACCACCAGTACCACTACGGCTACTGATTTTGTGCAGGGCGCTTCCAGTCAAAATACAAGTTATGTATATAACAATCAAGGTTGGCTTGCCCAGTTCAACGGCGCCTGCTGCGGCAATCAAATGAATTTTAATTATGACAATCAGGGTAACCTACTGCAACGCACAGACGCAAATAATAATATCTGGAAATACACTTATGATAATCGGGGCAATTATATTTCCATGACTGATCCGCTCAATAATACCACCACCATGAGTTATACGCCAGACTTTAACCAATTGGCAGGTATTGTGGACCCCATGGGCAACGCGTATGCAATGGCGTATGATGCGGCAGGCAACGCTACACAAATCACCAGGCCCGGTGGATCCAATACACAAATGGCCTATGGCAGCAATGGTGATTTATTATCTATAAAAGATGGCAATGCCAACAGTACAACTTTTCAATATGATGCCAATGGATATTTGCAAAAGGCTCAAATGCCTTTGAATACAACCTTTCAGGGTAGTTACGATGGCAGAGGGAATATGCTTTCTGCCCAGGACCCCAATGGCAATAATTATTCATTCGCCTACGACAGCTTAAACAGATTGAAACAAATTGCAGATCCACTAAGCAGGAATGTAAAACTCAATTATGACAAATCCGGCAACCTTACTTCCCAGACAGATCCTAAAGGATTTGTACAAAATTATTCTTATGATGCCTCAGACAGGATGGTGCGCATCAAAAACCCGAATGGCCAGGTATATAGCGTAATGTATGACGGCATGAATAACTTGATTCAATATACTGACCCCATGTCTAATAGTACCACACTTAGTTATGATGTACAAAACAGATTGATTGGAATTACCGATGCCCTCGGAAATGGGTATGCACTTGCTTATGATGGAGTAGGAAACATGGTAAGCGCTACCATGCCCAATGGCAATACAATTAATTACACTTATGATGCCATGAACCGGGTTACTAATGGGTCGGATGCTATAGGCACTCTGGGGCAAATTACTTACGATAAAAATGGAAATATATCCAACTTTACAAATGCCGCAGGTGCTTCCATTTCATTTACCTACGACAACCTTAATCGTTTAACGGCTTCTACTGACCCGCTCGGCAACTCCAGGATATTCACTTATGACAACAATGATAATTTACTAACTAAAAAAGATAAAAACGGCAATACTTCGTCCTACAGTTACAATGCCTTGAACCGAACTGTTTCATTTACCGACAATAATAATAATTCCATTAGCGTACAATACGATGCTGTAGGTAATATTAAAAAAGCTATTGATCAAAATGGGAATGCAACTAATTATGAGTACGATGCTGCTAACCGCATTACAAAGATGACTTATGCAGATGGCACTTTTTCTCAACTTACTTATGATAATAATAATAAAGTAGCGAGTGTACTGCTTACTGATGGTAATACGGTAAACTATACCTACGACAGCCTGAACAGAGTGGTCGGCAAAACATTTCAGGATGGAAGCAACTATGCTTATACTTACGATGCCAATAATAGGTTGATAGCTGCTGCAAATAGCGCCGGCACTACTTCTTATACTTTTGATGCCATAGGGAGAGTGGCTTCAGAAAGTTTTAATAACCATACTACTACCTATAGCTATAATACGCTTGCAGGGGTAGTTACCATCAATTATCCCAATGGCACCGCAGTTACTAAAAATTATGATGTGCGCAACCGCATGAGTAGTCTATTTGCAAATAATACTAAACTGTTATCCAACCAATACGATGTGCTAAACCGGCCACAGCAAAGAGCTTATGCAAATGGAATAGTAACCAACTATCAATACAACAATAATAACTGGTTGATGAATCTTTCATCCAACAATTCATCGCTGCCCGCTATTACCTATCAATATGATAAGGAAGGCAATAAAACACAGGTAGCAAGAAGTAATGATCCTTCCTACTCAGAAACATTTTCTTATGATGCCAATTACCGCCTTATAAATTATAAGCAAGGAATTTTAAGCGGCAATAATATTACTTCACCGTTAGTACAAAATAGTTATGTATATGACGCGGTGGGCAATCGAACATCTGCAGTTTTAAATGGGGTAAGCACCAATTATTCAGTAAACAGCCTCAACCAATACACCTCAATAAATGGTACAAACTATACCTATGATCTGCGGGGCAACCGCACCTTTGATGGTACTTATTTCATGAAGTATGATGCACAAGGTAGAAAGATTACGGACTCCGCAGCCGGCAACGTTATGCATTACAGTTATGATGCACTGGGCCGTAGAGTTACTAAATCTGTAAATGGTGTTCCTGTAAATTATTATTATTCCGGATTGAAGCAAATAGAAGAGCGCAATGGTAGCGATAGCGTGTTGGCATTTCAGGTATTCGAACGAGCTTTAATGCCACTACTACGCAATACAGGAAATCAAAAATACTTTTATCACCTAAGTGACCTTAATTCTACAGAAGCCATAACAGACAGTACCGGCAGCACCGTGGAACGATATAAGTATGAAGACTTTGGGAAAACCAAATTCTTTAATGCACAAGGAAACCCCATTGCTGCTTCATCCATTAATAACCGCATTTTATTTACAGGGCAGGAGTATGATGCGCAAACAAATCAGTACAAATTTCATTACAGGAACTATGATCCTGCCTCGGGTACCTTTACGCAGCGCGATCCTATTGGGTATGCAGATCAAATGGGCATGTATCAATATGTAGGCAATAATCCCGGAAGCTATTATGATGCTTTAGGGTTGGCGCCTTGCCCCCCTACAGTCACCGATGTGGCATCAGGTTATATCAGCCATACAGGAAATATTAATACTATACTTAGGTATTTGAAAGAATTGCGAGATAAATATAAAAAAGTTAAAGACCCGGGAGTAAAAAATCCATTTCTGAATAAATTCAATATAGCCATACAGGTAGATAATCTGATTGCAAGTGCAGAACAATACCTGGAGCATTCCAGCGAATGGGACTCTAAAGAACAGGATATTAAAATAGCAGAATTTGAAGCAAACTTTGCCTATCTCGGTGCAGATATTGCCGGGTCCAAAGGATACGTAAACCCTTTGACAACTGTGATTGGTGCAGTTGGGTTTCTTGATGCTACCACCCAGGAGGCGACCGCTGCCCTTTGGGGAAATGAAAATTCAAAATCCTTATCCAGAATCTATAGCGAACTGGATAAGGGTCAAATTGAATTTGCAAACAAGGCTATGGAAAAAGCTAAAATGAACTATGACAGGGATTTAAGAAGGATTGAAACTGCTGAAAAACTTTTCGGTAAAGACAGGAGTAATTGGACAGACGAATTGCGTGAAACGTATGATCGCGTTATGAAATCTATACAACTTCAAAAAGAAGGGAAGATAAGTTGGTATAAGAAAACGGTAGTAACACCCGGTGGCAACGATTGCCCACCCAATGGCGACAACGGTACGCAAAAACCGCCACCCGGCCCGAAATCACCTGGCCAAACCGGAAGCACCGAAATTATCTTTAATCACGACCCGAATGCAATCATTGGCCCGGATGGAGTAAATACCAAAGCATGGGTTTCTGTAAACGACCGCCTTCCCTATCAGATACTTTTTGAAAATGACAGCAATGCTACAGCGCCGGTAAAAAATGTAAAAATAACCTATCCTATAGATCCTAAACAAGATGGAAACACCTTTCAGTTGAGTTCATTCGGATTTAATGGAATGAACTTTACCGTACCCAATGGATTGAATTCTTATTACCAAAGACTTGATGCGCGTGATTCTATTGGTTTGTTTGTAGATGTAACTGCAGGGCTCGATGGCGTGAACCATCAGGCATTCTGGATTTTTCAATCCATAGACCCTGTTACCCAATTGCCTACTAACGATGCATTGAAAGGATTTTTGCTAAAACGGGATACCACCAAGCCCAATGCAGGCAACGGTTATGTAAACTTTAGTATTAAACCTTTGACGACTGCCCACACAGGCGATACAATGAGCGCTTACGCTTCAATCGTTTTTGATGCCAATGATAGTATGCTTACCAATCATGCATTTAATACCATTGATGGATTGCCGCCTACTACTCAAATGAACAGTCTTGTACAAAACACTGCCGACCCTAACAAATTCCGTATCAGTTGGCATGGCCATGATGATGCAGGCGGCTCAGGGTTAGCAAGTTATTCATTATTTGTATCGGTAAATGGAGGCAGCTATACGTTATTTTCATC